>SKMM01000002.1 GCA_007121055.1 Paracoccaceae bacterium
ATCCCCGCGGACCTGCTGGAATCCGAGGTGTTCGACCACCTCAAAGGCGCCTTCACCGGCGCGATCCAGGACAAGCCCGGGGCCGCCGCGGCCGCCGACGGCGGCACGCTCTTCCTCGACGAGGTCTGCGAGCTCGACCCCAACCTGCAGACCAAGCTCCTGCGCTTCCTGCAGACCTCGCAGATCCAGCCGCTCGGCGCCCCGCGCCCGCGCAAGGTCGACGTGCGCATCGTCTGCGCCACCAACCGCGACCCGCTGGCCGAGGTCCGCGCCGGGCGGTTCCGCGAGGATCTCTACTACCGCCTCCATGTGGTGCCGATCCACATGCCGCCCCTGCGCGACCGCGGCGCCGATGTGGTGACCATCGCGACGGCTGGCCTGCGCCGCTTCGCCGCCGAGGAGGGCAAGCGCTTCGCCGACCTCTCGCCCGAGGTGGCCGAGCTGTTCCAGCGCCTGCCCTGGCCGGGCAACGTGCGCCAACTGCTCAACATCCTGCGCAACGTCGTGGTGCTGCACGACGGCACGCGGGTCACCTTGCCGATGCTGCCGCTGGAGCTGCACCACCACGCCGAGTTGCTGCCGCAGGAGCCTCCGCCGGCCGCCGCGTCGGACGCCCATCTGTCGGCGGCCCTGGCCCCGCTGCTGGGCCGCACCCTGGCCGATATCGAGCGGCTGGTGGTCGAGGCGACGCTGGACCGCCACGACGGCTCGGTGCCGCGCGCCGCCCGCGCCCTCGATGTGGCGCCCTCGACCCTCTACCGCAAGCTCGATGCCTGGTCCCGGCGCGACCGGGTGGGCTGACGGCCCCGGTCGGAGGCGGGAGCGTCAGTGCGCCTCGGGCTCGAACCGCAGGGCCACCCCGTTCATGCAATAGCGCAGGCCGGTGGGCGCCGGGCCGTCGGGGAACACGTGGCCCAGATGCGCGTCGCAGCGGGTGCAATGCACCTCGGTGCGGCGCATGAACAGGCTGCGATCCTCGCGCGTGCCCACCGGCGCCCCCTCCAGCGGCGCCCAGAAGGAGGGCCAGCCGGTCCCGCTGTCGTATTTCTGCGCCTTGTCGAACAGCACCGCATCGCAGCAGATGCAGTGGAACCGCCCCGGCCCGGCGGGAAAATCGTCATGGCTGAAGGCGCGCTCGGTGCCGTGTCGGCGGGTGACCTTGTAGGCCTGCGGGGACAGCTGCGCCCGCCACTCGGCGTCGGTCTTCTCCACCCGGTCGATCTCGGTGGGGGCCTGGGTCATGACTCGCTCCTGTCATCAAGGTGTCATTTGCGATAGGCTATCTCCCGCCACGAAGTAGGCGCCAGGGGGCCACCGCCAAGTGGGGGTCGAGATGGACAGCTTTTGCCGAGGCCGCCTGCGGGCGCGCATGGCGACCGGTGCGCGGGATATCGAGCGCGCCCAGCGGCTGCGTCACCGCGCCTTTATCGCCGGCAGGCCCGCGGTGCGGCCGCGCCCGTCCGGAAGGGATGCCGACGCCTTCGACCTGATCTGCCGCCACCTGATGCTGGAGGAGGCCGCCAGCGGCGCGCTGCTGGGCTGTTTCCGGATTCTGGTGCTGGCATCCGGGGCCGAGATCCACCGCAGCTATTCCGCCCAGACCTACGACCTGAGCCGGCTCGAAGGATACGACCGGCCGATGCTCGAGATGGGGCGCTTCTGCATCCACCCTGACCATGCCGGCGACCCCGATGTCCTGCGGCTCGCCTGGGCGGCGCTGGCGCGGGTGATCGACGCCGAGGGCGTCGGGCTGGTCTTCGGCTGCTCTTCCTTCCACGGGGCCGAGGTCGCCCGTCACCGCCCGGCGCTGGCGTGGCTGGCGGCCCGACACCTAGCGCCGCCGCGCTGGCGGCCGCGCCGCAAGGCGCCGAAGGCCGTGCCGTTTGCGCGGCTCGCCGAAACGCGGCCCGATCCCCAGCGCGCACAGCGCGCGTTGCCACCGCTCTTGCGCAGCTATCTCGCGATGGGCGGCTGGGTGTCGGACCATGCCGTGGTGGACGACGACCTCGACACGCTGCATGTCTTCACGGGCCTCGAGATCGCCGCCATCCCCCCCGCCCGCGCCCGCCTGCTGCGCGCCACCGCTGCGGCCTGAACGACATTGACGGCGCCGGGGCAGGGGGCTAGCCCGCGGGGATGGCACGCCCCGCACTCCTGCAGCTTTCCTCCATCGGCCTCGGCTTCGGCGGCACGCCGCTCTTCGACGGGCTCGACCTCGTCGTCCACCAGGGCGACCGGGTGGCGCTGGTGGGCCGCAACGGGTCCGGAAAATCCACCCTGATGAAGGTCATGGCAGGTCTCGTGGAGCCCGACACCGGCACCCGCACCCTCGCGCCCTCCACCACCACCGGCTACATGGAGCAGGACCCCGACTTCACCGGCTTCGAGACGCTTGGCGATTTCGCCGCCCACGGCCTGCCCCCGGGCGAGGAGTGGAAGGTCGCCCGCGAGGCCGAGGGCCTCGGCTTCGACCCCAGCCTGTCGGTCTCCGCCGCCTCGGGCGGCGAACGCCGCCGCGCGGCGCTGGCGCGCCTGCTCGCGTCCGAGCCCGAATTGATGCTGCTGGACGAGCCCACCAACCACCTCGACATCACCGCCATCCGCTGGCTGGAAATCCGCCTCGCCGACACCCGCGCGGCCTTCGTCCTCATCAGCCACGACCGCGCCTTCCTCACCGCGCTCACCCGCGCCACCCTCTGGGTCGACCGCGGCCAGGTCCGCCGCGCCGAGGAAGGGTTCAAGACCTTCGAGGCCTGGCGCGACAAGATCTGGGAGGAGGAAGACGCCGCCCGCCACAAGCTCGACCGCAAGATCAAGGCCGAGGCGCGCTGGGCCGTCGAGGGCATCAGCGCCCGCCGCAAACGCAACCAGGGCCGCGTCCGCGCCCTCCAGGGCCTGCGCGAGGAACGCGCCTCGATGATCCGCCGTCAGGGTGCGGCCGCCATGGCGCTGGAGGCCGCCCCCGGCGCCGGCAAGCGCGTGATCGAGGCCGAGGGCATCTCGAAAACCTACGGCACCCGCCCCATCCTGCGCGACTTCTCCCTGCGCGTCCTGCGCGGCGACCGCATCGCCATCGTCGGCCCCAACGGCGCCGGCAAGACCACGCTGCTGCGCCTCCTGCTGGGCGAGGAGGCGCCCGACACCGGCCAGGTCCGCCTCGGCACCAACCTCTCCGTCGCACTCTTCGACCAGACCCGCGCGCAGCTCGACGGTGACGCCAGCCTCTGGGACAACCTCGTGGACGACCCCGAGATGCGCGTCTCGGGCCAGGCCGACCACGTGATGGTCCGCGGCACCCCGCGCCATGTCGTGGGCTACCTCAAGGACTTCCTCTTCGACGAGGCGCAGGCCCGCGCCCCCGTCCGCGCCCTCTCGGGCGGCGAGAAGGCCCGCCTCCTGCTGGCCCGCCTGATGGCGAAGGACTCCAACCTGCTGGTGCTGGACGAACCCACCAACGACCTCGACGTCGAAACCCTCGACCTGCTGCAGGACCTGCTGGGCGACTACGCCGGCACGGTCCTGCTGGTCAGCCACGACCGGGATTTCATCGACCGCGTTGCCACCGCCACCATCCTCCTCGAAGGCGACGGCCGCGCCACCACCTATGCCGGCGGCTGGTCCGACATGCTGGCCCAGCGCGGGTCCGAGCCCTTCGCCCGCCCCGACCCCACCCCCACCAGACGCG
>SKMM01000290.1 GCA_007121055.1 Paracoccaceae bacterium
GCCAGACCAAGGACCGCCTCGCCACCGCCGACGCCGCCCGGCTGGTCGAGAACGCCGTGCGCGACCATTTCGACCACTGGCTGGCGGCCGACACCAAGGCCGCCGGCGCGCTCCTCGACTATCTGGTCCTGCGCGCCGAGGAACGCCTGCGCCGCCGCGCCGAAAAGGAAACCGCCCGCAAGACCGCCACCCGCAAGCTGCGCCTGCCCGGCAAGCTGGTGGACTGCTCCGCCACCGCCCGCGACGGCACCGAACTCTTCATCGTCGAGGGCGACAGCGCCGGCGGCAGCGCCAAGATGGCGCGCGACCGCACCACCCAGGCGCTGCTGCCGCTGAGGGGCAAGATCCTCAACGTCCTCGGCGCCGCCAGCGGCAAGCTGGGACAGAACACCGAGATATCCGACCTCTGCCAGGCCCTCGGCGTGGGCATGGGCACGAAATTCCGCCTCGACGATCTGCGCTATGACCGCATCATCATCATGACCGACGCCGATGTGGACGGGGCGCATATCGCCGCGCTGCTGATGACCTTCTTCTTCACCCAGATGCGGCCGATGATCGACGCGGGCCACCTCTACCTCGCCTGCCCGCCCCTCTACCGCCTGACGCAAGGCGCCACCCGCGTCTATGCGCTGGACGACGCCGAAAAGGACCGGCTGATGGCCGACGGCCTGGGCGGCAAGGGCCGGATCGAGGTCAGCCGCTTCAAGGGCCTGGGCGAGATGGACGCCAAGGACCTGAAGGACACCACCATGAACCCCGCCACCCGCCGGCTGATCCGCGTCAGCGTCGACGACGACCTGCCCGGCGAGACCGGCGATCTGGTGGAACGCCTGATGGGCAAACGCCCCGAGCTGCGCTTCCAGTACATCCAGGAGAATGCCCGCTTCGTCGAGGATGTGGACGTCTGAGCCTACCCCCGCCGCCGCCGCGCCAGCACCAGCGCCCCCAGCCCCGACAGAAGCAGCCACCCCGCCGCCGGCAGCGGGATCGGCGCCGTGGTCTCTGCAGACCCGCTGCCTACGAAGGAGATCCGCAGTTCATCAAAGCTTGAGCCAGTTGGAAGATCGAACAGGCCCGAGAAGGCCCCCGACATCTGCAGAGGGCCGCTGCCATTCCGGGAGTCCACGCTCAGCACCCTGTCACGAAAGGCGAACTCCGCCGCGCTGCTTCCCCATGGCCCGCTGGTCGCATCCACCGTGATGGCCCAGTCCACGAAATAGGGAACGACCACACCGGTCGCGTCGTTTGCAAAGACCGTGAAGACTTCGTCGAACACCAGCTCGCTCGCGGCGGTCCCGAGGTCGAACTGCGAGGTCGTGCCCGTGCCGGTCGCCGTCAGTGACAGAAAGATCCCCGGCACACCGCCGGGCGTCCCCGTCCACCCGACCGAGGCCGTGCCCGAGCCGCTCGCGGTGGCCGTCTCGGTCGGCGGAAACGCGAAGCTCTCCAACTGGCCGCTCAGCCGCGAAACATCGCCCACGATCTCCGGGTCATCCGCCAACACCTCCACCGTCAACTCGAAGGTGAACTGAAAACTCGCCGCCGACACCGCGGCCGGGCCCAGACCCACCCCCGCAGCAAGCACCACCGCAACCAGACTTCTGGGCATGACCGTCCATCCTGAGAGAATTTCCCCAAAGCCTAGCATCCGTGCCGCCCCAGGCCAAAACACTTTCTGCCCGCTCTCCCGCCCGGCGGCGACCGTGGCATTTGCAGCCAGCCCTCTCACGGATCACCACCGAGGCCACGCAACCTCTGGTCTTTTGCGGCCGAAGGCACTACCTGCCGGCAGCGGCATCTCCCCGGGGCATATCATGGACCTTCGCAACATCGCGATCATCGCGCATGTCGATCACGGCAAGACCACGCTGGTCGACCAGCTTCTCAAACAGTCGGGCGCCTTCCGCGAGGGCCAGGCAGTGGCCGAACGGGCCATGGACTCCAACGACATCGAGCGCGAGCGCGGCATCACCATCCTGGCCAAATGCACCTCGGTCGAGTGGCAGGGCACGCGCATCAACATCGTCGACACCCCCGGCCACGCCGATTTCGGCGGCGAGGTGGAGCGGATCCTGTCGATGGTCGATGGCGTGGTACTGCTGGTCGATGCCGCCGAAGGCCCGATGCCCCAGACCAAGTTCGTGACGTCGAAGGCGCTGGCGCTGGGCCTGCGCCCCATCGTGGTGCTGAACAAGGTCGACAAGCCCGACGCCGAGCCCGACCGCGCCCTCGACGAGGTGTTCGACATGTTCGCCGGCCTCGGCGCCAATGACGAGCAGCTGGATTTCCCCCATCTCTACGCCTCGGGCCGCGCCGGCTGGGCCGACGACAGCCTCGAGGGCCCGCGCGAGGGCCTAGCCGCCCTGTTCGACCTGATCGTCGCCCATGTCCCCGCGCCCGCCCAGATCGCCGAGGAAGCCGCCCCCTTCCGCATGCTCGCCACCACCCTCTCCGCCGACCCCTATCTCGGCCGCATCCTCACGGGCCGGGTCGAATCCGGCCGCCTCAAGGCCGGCACCACCCTCAAGGCGCTCTCCCGCGACGGCACCCAGATCGAGAGCTTCCGCGTCTCCAAGGTGCTGGCCTTCCGCGGCCTCGCCCAGCAGCCCATCGACGAGGCGGTCGCGGGCGACATCGTCACCCTGTCGGGCATGACCAAGGCCACAGTGGCCGACACCCTCTGCGCGCCCGAGGTGGACACACCGCTGCCCGCCCAACCCATCGACCCCCCCACCATCACCGTCACCTTCGGCATCAACGACTCGCCGCTGGCGGGCCGCGAGGGCTCCAAGGTGCAAAGCCGCGTCATCCGCGAACGGCTGATGAAGGAGGCCGAACTCAACGTCGCCATCAAGGTCGCCGACACCCCGGGCGGCGAGGCCTTCGAGGTCTCCGGCCGGGGCGAGCTGCAGATGGGCGTCCTGATCGAGAACATGCGCCGCGAGGGCTTCGAACTCTCGATCTCCCGTCCCCGCGTCGTCACCCGCGACGAGGGTGGCCAGAAGCTGGAGCCGGTCGAAGAGGTCACCATAGACGTCGACGACGACTTCACCGGCACGGTGATCGAAAAGCTCACCGGCCCCCGCCGCGGCGAACTGGTCGAGATGAAGCCGGCCGGCTCGGGCAAGACCCGCATCGTCGCCCATGTCCCCTCGCGCGGGCTGATCGGCTATCACGGCGAGTTCCTGACCGACACCCGCGGCACCGGCGTCCTCAACCGCGTGTTCCACGGCTGGGCGCCCTGGAAGGGCGCGATCCCCGGCCGCCGGGCGGGCGTGCTGATCTCGATGGAGGCCGGTGCCTCGGTCGCCTACGCCCTGTGGAACCTCGAGGAACGCGGCCGCATGTTCATCGGCGCGCAGGAGCCGGTCTATGAGGGCATGATCATCGGCGAGCACTCCCGCGACAACGACCTCGAGGTGAACCCGCTGAAGGGCAAGAAGCTGACCAACATCCGCGCCGCCGGCAAGGATGACGCGGTGCTGCTGACCCCCCCGGTGCGGATGTCGCTGGAACAGGCCATCGCCTATATCGACGACGACGAGCTGGTCGAGGTCACCCCCACCGCGATCCGCCTGCGCAAACGCTTCCTCGATCCGCACGAGCGCAAACGCCAGGCCCGCGCGGCCGGCTGAGGCAGCGCGAAAGGCAGACAGCGCCGGGGCACGCTCCCGCCCACCCA
>SKMM01000367.1 GCA_007121055.1 Paracoccaceae bacterium
TATGGCTTCAACCACGAGGCTGCCATCGACTGCTTTCGCAAGGCGCTCGAGGGCGATCCGGACTGCGCAATGGCGCATTGGGGCATCGCCCATGCCGTCGGGCCGAATTACAACCGCCCGTGGGACTCCTACGAACCGGAGGAGAAGGCCGAGACCATCGCCATGGCCCGCAGCGCGCTGGAGGCCGCGACCGGACTGGCCGACCGCGCGACAGAGGCTGAGCGCATGCTCATCGCCGCCGTGCAGCACCGTGTCCCGACCCCCGGGATCGAGGATTTCGGGCCCTTCAACGATGCCTATGCCGCGGCAATGCGCGATGCGGCGCGCGCGCATCCCGACGATCTCGACATTGCCGCGCTCTGTGCCGAGGCGCTGATGAACCGCACGCCCTGGCAATTGTGGGACCTCTCCAGCGGACAGCCGGCCGAGGGCGCGGACACGCTGGAGGCGCGGGACCTGATGGAGCGGGCCTTCCGCGACCACCCGGACGCCTGGGACCACCCGGGCCTTCTGCATATGTACATCCACCTGATGGAGATGTCGCCGCACCCGGAGGCCGCCCTGCGTCACGGCGACCGGCTGGTGGGGCTGGTGCCGGATGCAGGCCACCTGATCCACATGGCGACCCATATCGACGTGCTCTGCGGCGACTATCTGGCGGTGGTGGAGCGCAACCAGCGCGCCATCGAGGCCGATGCGCGATATGTGGCGCAGGTGGGGGCGGAGAACTTCTACACCGTCTATCGGTGCCACAACCTGCACTTCAAGATCTACGGCGCGATGTTCCTCGCCCAGCCGACCCCGGCGCTGGAGACGGCCGAGGCGCTGATCGCCGCCCTGCCCGAGCCGGTCCTGCGCCCCATGGCGGACTGGTTCGAGGGGTTCGTGCCGATGAAGCAGCATGTGCTGATCCGCTTCGGGATGTGGGACGCGATCCTGGCGCAGCCGCTGCCGGAGGACTCAGCACTTTACGCCACGACCACCGCCATGATGCGCTATGCCCGGACGGTGGCGCTGGCCAATACCGGTGACATCGCCGGGGCCGAGGCCGAGCGCGAGCGCTTCTTTGCAGCCCGCGATGCGGTGCCCGAGACGCGGATGCTGTTCAACAACACCTGCCGCGACATCCTGAAGGTCGCCGAGGCGATGCTGCAGGGCGAGCTTGCCTACCATGCGGGCGATGCGGAAGGGGGGCTGGCGCATCTGCGCCGCGCGGTCGAACTCGACGACACGCTGCCCTATGACGAGCCGTGGGGCTGGATGCAGCCGACACGCCACGCGCTGGGGGCGCTGCTGCTCGACCAGGGGCGGGTGGAGGAGGCCGAGGCGGTCTACCGCGCCGATCTCGGGCTTGACGACAGCCTCAGCCGGGCCTGCCAGCATCCCCAGAATGTCTGGAGCCTGCACGGCCTGCACGAATGCCTGATCCGGCGCGGCGAGACCGTCGAGGCCCGTCACATCAAGCTTCAGCTCGACCGCGCGGTCGCCCGCGCCGAGGTCCCGATCCGCGCCTCCTGCTACTGCCGGCGCCGGCTCGCGGCGTGACGCGGCCCGGCGCCGGTCTCGCCTCAATGCGCGTGGTGACCCGGGGTATCGATGCCGCAACGTTCGTCCAGGGCGGCGGCTTCGTCGGCTTCGGCCGGCAGGGTCAGACCGCCCTCGGGCGGGGCGCCGAGCAGGGTGGCGATCACCACGGCGGGGGCATCGCCGGGGTTGCGGGCGGTGTGGACCTGGTTGCCCGGATCGACGATGGCGGTGCCGGGGGGCAGCCTTCGCGCGGTGCAGTCCTCGGCGAAGATGAAGTCGAGCTCGCCCTCGGCGAGGCTGACCAGCACGGTGCCGGGGTGGGTGTGCCAGGGAAAGACGGCGCCGGGCTGGATGGTGAATTCCATCACGACGAGGGTCGAGGCGTCCGGGATCTCCACCGTGTGGCGCTTGAGGCCGTCGAGCTCCTGGCTGAGCTGGACCGATACCGGGCCCGAGAAGACATGCCGCTCGGTCAGCGGGACGGACGTGATCGGCTCGGGCTCCGCAGCCGCGATGCCGGGTCCGAGGGCGGCGACGAGGCTCGCAAACGGGAGGGACGCGCGGCTGCGGCGGCGATGGCGGGATGTGTGGGCAGACATGGCTGTCTCCTTTCGTGGTCAGCGGACGGGCCCTAGCGGCGCAGGCCGCGGACGATCCGGTAGGTGCGGGGCACGGTGACGCCGAGGCTGTCGGCGAAGCCGTCGTGGAAGGCGGTGAAGTCGGCCTTGAGCCGCGCGCAGCGGTCGGGGTCGAGCTTGCCGGCCAGCGTGCGGACGGGGCCGTAGCCCTCGACGAACTGACGCCAGGCGGTGGCGCAGTCGGGCACGCGGTAGTCGCCCAAGTATGCCGGCCCGCTGATCGAGGCGCTGGGCATCGACGCCTTCCGCTGCCTGTCGGTGCACGCCAAGGTCATCGTCGTCACCAGCGAACGCGGCGCCGCGGCCTTCCGCTCCTCCATGAACCTCAACAAGAACCTGCGCACCGAGCAGTTCGACATCGACGTCTGCCCCGACGTCGCCGAGTTCTACCGCGGCTGGTTCGACGCCCTCTGGGACGAAGCCGGCCGCTCCCAGGACAACCGCGCGATCATCGCGGCGGTCTATGACCGGTTCCGGGCCGGTCCGGCATCGGAGGCGCCAATGGAACGGCCAGGACGCAAGCTGCGCATCAAGGGCAGGCAGCACAACCTTGCGGAAGCTTCCTTCAGCGCGGCGGATCGGGACGGGCTTTTGTGAGTGTCGCTGCCAGCGGCCAAGGCTGAGTGCCTGCGACGGTGGTTCGGCGCAGATCGCGCCAGGTTGCGCGGGGCAGCCGCACAGCGAGCAGCCGCGCTGTCGTCAGCCTGCAGATCGTCCAGGCGGGAGGTCACCTGAACGCCGCTCGAGCATGCTGCAAAGAAGGCGGCACCGCCCTCCCATCTGGATCCGCATGTGCACCGTGCATTGCTGCAAACACACTGTTCATCTGGCCGTTGTGGGGTCGATACGCCCGGCGATCTGGACGATCTTCGTGGCTGGAAACCCGCTGATGCGCGCGTGTTCCCGGATCGCCTCCTCGTCCTGTGCGAGATACACGCAATAGGTCCGGTCGCCGGTCACGTAGGAGTGTTGCCACTGAACGCGCGGCGCCAGTTGGGCGAGGGCTGCGTTCGATGTGCCGGCGGCCGCGGCCAGGTCGTCGTCACCGGCCGAGCCGATTCCGGGCAGGTCACGCTCGATGATGAATGCCTTCATGGGAACCTCCTGTGAAAGTTTTTGTTGCCACGGGGAGGATACTCTCAGAACATCTTCCCACAGACACGGCGGAAATTCTTGTGAGAACCAAAGAAAATCTTTCGACGCCGGCATGCGCGTATCGCACCTGAGCGGCTGGCGGGCGCTGGAGGCGGTGCTGCGGCGCGGATCGGTGACGGCCGCGGCCGCGGAGCTCGGCGTCACGACCGCGGCGGTGGGCTCGCAGCTCCGCGTCCTGGAGAAGCGGCTGGACCGGCCGCTCTTCGAACGTGGCCCGGGCGGGCTCGTTCCCCTCGATGCGGCACGGGACGCAGCCGACCGACTGACCCGGGGCTTCTCGCTCCTGTCCGACGTGGAGCAGTCGCTGTGCGCGTCGCGGGATCGGCGGCAAGTCGCGCTGA
>SKMM01000226.1 GCA_007121055.1 Paracoccaceae bacterium
CCGCGCCGGGTCCGGCGCGGCGCCCCGTGGCGTGGGGGCGCGCGGGCCTAGTCGGCCGCGCCCAGCAGCACGAGGTCGCGCTCGGCCTCGGCCCGCTCCGGGTTCGACATCAGCACATAGGACGACCGGCGCCCGCCGCTGGGGAACAGCCAGCCCACCAGGACCTCGCCGGTGACGGTCTCGCCCTCCACCACAGTCGCACCGAAGGCCATGGTGCCCTCCTCGACGCCCGACAGGTCGAGCCCGGTGATGGTGCAGCGCCAGGGCTTGGCCCAGACCGAGGCCTCGCGCGGGGTCACCCGGTCGAACTGGAACGGCAGGGCGCCGCGGCAGGTCACGTCCTCGGAGCGCACGCGGCGCAGGTCGAAATGCTGGCCCACGAGCCGCTCCACGTCACGGGCGGGCGGCGCGGCCCCAAGATAGAGCCGGTAGGTCGGCGTCAGGGCGATCCCGACGATGGCCAGCGCCAGCAGCCAGTTCACCGCCACCTGCGCCGGCCGCGCCAGCGGCTTGCCGCCCCAGCTGGTGTACAGGAACGCCACCACCCGTATCAGCCGCGCCAGCACCGCCAGCCCCAGGTAGATCAGCGCCAGGATGATTACGCCCTTGATCATCCAGCGGTTGCGCAGGCCGCCGGGCGAGGGCGAAATCTCGTTGTTGCGCAACGAGGCGACGGTGAAGTTGATCGCCTCGGGGATCAGCACCAAGATCATGGGCATGATCAGCAGGCACAGCCCCAGGATCTCGATCACCGCCCGCGTCCGGCGGCGGAAGTTCATCGCCAGGACGTCGACGCGCACATGGCTGTCATGGCGCAGCGCATAGCCGATGCCCAGCATGTAGCCGAGGGCATAGAGGTGCCACTGCGTCTCCTCGATCCAGATGGTGTTGCCGCCCACGAAATGCCGCATCAGCACCGTGCCCACGATGATGAGCACCAGCGTTATCCACAGCCAGTTCACCAGACCGCCCACCGCGTCCAGCACAGCCTCGATCTTGTCCGAGATCCAGGTGCGCGGGAATTCGAGCGCGTGGCCGCGCTGCGCGGCATCCTCGACCCTGTCGAGATCGATTTCGATGCCGCTCTGGTTCTGTGCCATGCTCCCCCCTTTGCCGTTCGCTGTCGCCGGTCGTCCGGACCGGCCCGGCAGCCGCCGCACCCGCCCGATGCGGGTACCCGCGCGCCACGGGGCCCGCGGGCCTGTCGTCACCGGCCCGTCCGCGCCACGGCGGCCCGGGCCATCCTACCTCACTCGAGCCCGATCCGCGTCATCCAATCGCGCTGCAGCCAGCCCATCTCGCGCCAGGGCCGCACCTCGGCCTTGAAGTCCTCCAGCGAGGTCAGCACGCGGTCGAACATCTCGTCCTCCTCGCGGATCTGGGTGAACACCCGCTGCGTCGCCTCGTAGAAGGCCAGAAGCTGCTCGTCGTCGAAGAACTCACGCTCCACGCCCATGTCCTCGAACCGCGCCAGCACGCCGCCCGACAGCGCCTCGGCATGGGCAAAGCCGCGCATGGTCCCAGCCATGCAAACGGTTTCGAACATCGCTTGGGTATGCTCGCTCAGCCCTTCCCAGACATCGAGATTGATGTAGAGGTACTTGCTGGTCTTGGGCCCGTGCCAGCCCGGCATCTTCAGGTAGGGCGCGACCTGCGCGAAGCCGAACTGCTCGTCGGCCGGCGCCACCCAGAACTCGGCGCCGTCGATCACGCCGGTCTCCAGCGCGGTGAAGATCTCGCCCCCCGGCAAGAGGCTCACGGACATGCCGAATTCCGTCAGCACGTCGCCCACCAGACCGGCGGCGCGGAACCGCACGCCCTGCAGATCCTCCAGCGAGGTCACCTCGCGGTTAAACCAGCTTCCGGTCTCGGGGCTGAAGGTGCCGCACAGGATCGGGTGGACGTTGAAGGGGTGGAACACCTCCTCCATCAGTTCCTGACCGCCGTGGAACATCATCCAGGCCACGAATTCCTGCGATTCGAGCCCGAACGGCCAGCCGCCGAACAGGGGGGCGGCCGGCACCGTGCCGCGCTCCCAGCCCGACCAGGTGAAGCCCGCATCGACCGTGCCGTCCGACACCGCGTCGAACATTGCCAGCGCCGGGATCACCGCACCCGGCTCGGCAATCCGCAGGTCGATGTCGCCCCGCGACAGGATCCGCAGCCGCTCGGCCATCCAGGGCCCGATCTCGCCCACCACGCTCAGGCTGGTCGACACGCCCTGCGGCACCTGCCAGCGGATGGTGTCCGCCGCGGCCGCACCGCCCAGAGCAAGACCAGCCGCGAGGGCCGTGCTGATGGTGACTTTCTTCATGGATTTCTCCCCGTTGGTGTTACGGAACCGCCATCTCCGGTCCCGCAACATCAACGCGCCACCCGACGCTTTCATTCCTGACAGGTAACTCTTTTTCTGCACAGCAGCACGCTTCTGCCGCCATGCAGCAGCCGGCCCCTCAAGCGACGAGCACCGCTGCCCGCACGGGGCGGGCAGCGGTCATGGCCCTGCGGGGCGCGCGGCTTACTCGACGCCGATGCGGGTCATCCAGTCGCGGGGCAGATAGCCCATCTCACGCCACGGACGCAGTTCCATCTGGAACTCCTCCATGGAGGTCAGCACCGCGTTGAACATCTCGTCCTCACCGCGCAGACGGTCGAAGACCCGCTGCGTGGCGGCGTAGAACGCCTCGATCTGCTCGTCCGAGTAGGTGCGGATGTTGGTGCCGCGCTCCTCGAACCGCGACAGCGCCGCGCCCTGAAGTGCCTCGGCCCGCGCGAGCGCATACATCGTTCCGGCCATGCAGGTGGTCTCGATAACCGCTTGGGTCTGCGGGCTCAGATCCTCCCACACGTCGAGGTTGACATAGAGGAACTGGTTGGTGGTCGGCTGGTGCCAGCCGGGCAGATACAGGTAATCGGCCACCTGGTAGAAGCCGAGCTGCTCGTCCACAGTGGGCAGCGAGAACTCGGTGCCGTCCAGAACGCCCGTCTCCAGCGCCTGGAACAGCTCGCCTCCAGGCAGCAGGCTGACCGACATGCCGAATTCGGCGAAGATCTCACCGCCGACGCCCGCGGCGCGGAACCGCAGACCTTCCAACGCCTCGACCGTCGGCATTTCCTCGCGGAACCAGCCCGCCGTCTCGGGCGAGATCACGCCGCACATCACCGGGTGCACGTTGAACGGATGGAAGGTGTCCTCCAGCAACTCCTGGCCGCCGTGGTGGGTCATCCAGGCCACGAACTCGGCCGATTCGAGGCCGAAGGGCATGGCGCCGAACAGCGCCGCCGCGGGAACCGTGCCGCGCTCATAGCCCATCCAGCTGTAGCCCGCGTCGATGTTGCCCTCGGACACGTTGTCGAACACCGCCAGCGCCGGGATCACTGCGCCGGGTTCGGCCACGCGCAGGTCGATCGCACCATCGGTCACTTCGCGCAGCCGGTCGGCCACCCACGGCATGGTGTCGCCGAGCGCCGTCAGCGTCGAGGCAAAGGCGATCGGCACTTGCCAGCGGATGGTATCGAAGGCCTGCGCGGGCTGCGCGGTCGACATCAGCGCCAGCGCGCCGACGGCCGCAACGCCGCCATAGAGTTTCACGGAAATCTTGGACATTGGCCCCTCCCTGGGTCTTATGTGGTATGGCGGTCTTACCA
>SKMM01000323.1 GCA_007121055.1 Paracoccaceae bacterium
AAGTCGAGCGCCACGATGTCGCCCGAGGGGGAGACCTTGAGGTTGCCCTGGTGCATGTCGGCATGGAAGTAGCCGTCGCGCAGGGCGTGGCGCAGGAAGAGCTGCAGGATGCGGGTGCCCAGCGCGGGGGCGTCGTGGCCGGCGGCGTCGATGGCGGCGAGGTCGGACAGCGGGATGCCCTCGGCCCAGCTCTGGGTCATCACGGTGCGCCCGGACAGGGGCCAGAGGATGCGCGGGACGGTGAAGCCCGAATCGCCGGTGGTGTTGGCCGAGAATTCGGCGGCGGCGGCGGCCTCCAACCGAAGGTCCAGCTCGCCCATCACCACGCCCTCGAAATGGGCGATCACGTCGGTGGGGCGCAGCCGGCGCGTGGCGGGGAGCAGCAGTTCGATGGTGCGGGCGGCGAAGTAGAAGGCGTCGATGTCGGTGCGGAAGGCCTGCAGGATGCGCGGGCGCAGGACCTTCACCGCCACCTGTTCCCCGGTGGTGGCGCGGCGGGCCTTGTGCACCTGGGCGATGGAGGCCGCGGCGATGGGGTCGGAGAACTCGGAATAGAGGCTTTCGACCGGCTGGCCCAGTTCCTCGGCGATCAGGGCGCGGGCGGTGGCGGTGGGGAAGGGGGCGAGCTTGTCCTGCAGGACCTGGAGCTGCAGGGCGATCTCCGGGCCGACCACGTCGGGGCGTGTCGACAGGATCTGTCCGAACTTGATGTAGGCCGGGCCCAGCGCGGTGATCGCCCGGGTGATGGGCGGCAGCGCGGGGTCGCCGCGGAAGCCGAGCCAGGCGAAGGGCCAGCCCACGATTCGGGCAGCGACGCGCAGGCGGGGGGGCGCCTGCATCTGCTCCAGCACCTCGCGCATGGCGCCGGTGCGCTGGAAGGTGGCCCCGGTCCGGATCAGCCGCCAGATGTTGATGGGGCCCCGCACCCCCTCAGACCTTCCAGCCCGAATGCAGGGCGGCGATGCCCATGGACAGGTTGCGGTACTTGACCTGGTCGAACCCCGCGGCGCGGATCATCGCGGCGAAGCTTTCCTGATCGGGGAACTTGCGGATGGATTCCACGAGGTACTGGTAGCTGTCGCGGTCGCCGGTCACGACCTGGCCCATGGGGGGGATCACGTTGAAGCTGTAGCGGTCGTAGAGCCACTGCATGGCGGGGACCGGCAGCTGGCTGAACTCCAGCACCATCAGCCGGCCGCCGGGGCGCAGGACGCGGAAGGCCTCGGCCAGCGCGTCCTCGATGCGGGTGACGTTCCGGATCCCGAAGGAGATCGTGTAGACGTCGAACTGCGCGTCGGCGAAGGGCAGCGCCATCGCGTCGCCCACCACCCAGTGGAGGCGGTCGGCCATGTCCTCGGCCTCGGCCCGGCGCTGCCCCTCCAGCAGCATCGATTCGGTCATGTCGAGGACGGTGGCGGTGGCCGTGGGCGCCCGGCGCAGGAAGCGGAAGGCGATGTCGCCGGTGCCGCCCGCGACATCGAGCAGCCGCTGGCCCGGCCGCGGCGCGAGCCAGTCCATCATCGCGTCCTTCCAGATGCGGTGGACGCCCGCCGACATCAGGTCGTTCATCAGGTCATAGCGGCTGGCGACCCGGGTGAAGACGCCATGCACGAGCCCCGCCTTCTGGCCCTCGCCTACGGTCTGGAAGCCGAAATGCGTGGTCTTGCCGCCGCTGGTGTCGCCGTTGCTGCCGCTGTCACTGGCCATGGGGCCTTGCCCTCCCGCGCTTGAGCCCCTCCTTATAGGGGCCGCGCGGGGCGCTGCAATGCGGCCCCCCCGGATCGCTTTGCCACACCCAACCGCGCTGCAGGTGCCCCTTGCCCGAACTGCCCGAGGTCGAGACGGTCCGCCGCGGGCTGCTGCCGGTGATGGAGGGGCAGGTGATCGCGACCGCCCAGGTGCGCCGCCCCGATCTGCGCTGGCCCCTGCCCGCGGGGATGGCCGACCGGCTGACGGGCGCGCGGGTGCTGGGGCTGCGGCGGCGGTCGAAATACATCCTGGCGGATCTGTCCACCGGCGAGACGTTGCTTTGGCATCTGGGCATGTCGGGGCGGGTGCTGATTTCCGCGCCGGAGGGGATGCGGGCGGCGCCGGGGGCGTTCTTTCACGTCCATCCGGCGCCCGAAATCCATGACCACGTGATCCTGGACATGGAGGGCGGCGCGCGGGTGAGTTTCAACGACGCGCGCCGGTTCGGGGCGATGGACCTGGTGGCCACCGCGCAGGCCGAGGCGCATCCCTGGCTTGCGGCGCTGGGCCCCGAGCCGCTGGGCAACGGGTTTTCCGAAGCCTATCTGGCCGGCGCCCTGCGGGGGCGTATGACCCCCATAAAGGCGGCGCTGCTGGACCAGCGGACCGTGGCGGGGCTGGGGAACATCTATGTGTGCGAGAGCCTGTTTCGCGCCGGGATCGCGCCCTGGCGCAAGGCCGGGCGGATCTCGGTGCTGCGGGTCGCGCGCCTCGTTCCGGTGATCCGCGAGGTGCTGGCCGAGGCCATCGCCGCGGGCGGCTCGTCGTTGCGCGACCACCGCCAGACCAATGGCGAGCTTGGGTATTTCCAGCATGCCTTCCGGGTCTATGGCCGCGAGGGGGGGGCCTGCGTCACGCCGGGTTGCGACGGGGTGGTGCGCCGGCTGGTGCAGTCGGGGCGGTCCACCTTCCACTGCCCGCGGTGCCAGCGCTGAGGGAACGGGCGGGGCGATGACGGGTTGATCCCACGGCGCGCGGTGATAAGCCACGCAGCCGTGAAGCCACCATGGGAGGGCCGCATGGCCTACGAGACCCTGCTCGTCGAGACGACCGACCATGTCGCGGTGATCCGCCTCAACCGGCCCGAGGCGCTCAATGCGCTGAACGCCCAGCTGATGGAGGAACTGGCCCGCGCCCTGCGCGCCGCCCAGGACAACGACAAGGTGCGCTGCATCGTCCTGACCGGCTCGGAGAAGGCCTTTGCCGCGGGCGCCGACATCCGCGAGATGGCCGAGAAAAGCTTCGTCGAGGTGTTCGCGGGCGATTTCTTCACCCCCGAGACCGAGGAGATCCTGCGGGTGCGCAAGCCGATCATCGCGGCGGTGTCGGGCTATGCGCTGGGGGGCGGCTGCGAGCTGGCGATGATGTGCGACTTCATCATCGCCTCGGACACGGCCAAGTTCGGCCAGCCCGAGATCAATCTGGGCGTGGTTGCCGGGATCGGCGGGACGCAGCGGCTGACGCGGTTCGTGGGAAAATCGAAATCCATGGACATGCACCTGACGGGCCGTTTCATGGACGCCGAGGAAGCGGAACGCTCCGGCCTCGTGAGCCGGGTGGTGCCCGCCAAGAAGCTGATGGACGAGGCGATGGATGCCGCGCGCAAGATTGCCGAGAAATCCATGCTGACGGTGATGACGGTCAAGGAGGCGGTGAACCGCAGCTACGAGACCACCCTGCGCGAGGGGTTGCTGTTCGAGCGCCGGGTGTTCCATGCGCTGTTCGCCACCGAGGACCAGAAGGAGGGCATGGCGGCCTTCCTGGAGAAGCGCGAGGCGCAGTTCCGCGACCGCTGAGGCGGCCCGCAGGGCGCCGCCGGCGGGAGCATCGAGCCCCCCTTGGCGGCGGCGCGCGCCAGGCG
>SKMM01000228.1 GCA_007121055.1 Paracoccaceae bacterium
CCCGCCGCCCGGGGCGTGCGCAGGCGCCAACCGTGGTGCCCTTGGGGCAACCGGCCGGGGCCGCGAGGTGGGGTGCGAGGGGCGCGTTTGCCGGGCCAATCTCCGGGGCGTGGCAGCCGACAGCCCTGGCCCGGGCGCCCTGCTGCGGCGAAGGCCGGCGTTGCGCCATGGCAAGGCCTCGGGGTCAATCGCCTCTGCAACCCGGCCGGCGGGCCCGGCTGCCCCCCTGGCCGGACACCGAGGCGATGCCGGAACGGCCCGTGGGCGTCGTCCACCCGCCCCGCCCGGTTCACTGGACGCCGCTCCGGATCTTGCGGGCCAGGTCGCAGGTGCGTTGACCAGAGAGATCAGGCTTTCGGGCGATGTCGATCCGGGCCCTGCGCGCCACGCCCCGGCCGCCGGGTGGATCCGTGCCGGGCTCGAGGAGGACCTCCCTGCGTGCGACGCGATGGAGGCCGGGCGTCTGCGCCAGGGCCCCGGCGGTGCCGGGTGATCAGAGGGGGACGGTGACACCCCATGGCACGGTCCACGCGACCTCCGAGCCCGACGTGATGATCAAACCGCCGCTGGATGTCGGTGATCCGCTCGTTCGAGTCCTTTCATCGCGCGCAGCAAATCAGGGCAGTCATGGCGCTGGACGATCGGCGGAGGGCCCGTTCGCCAGGCGCATCCTCCGCCGCGCGCGGTCGCTACGCATGGCCAATGGTCCCCAAGGACGGACATTTTCGACGGCAGCGCAGGGATGAGCGCTGGCGTGTTCCGCGCCTGAAGCCCCTCCCCGGGCCCGCCGGCGCTGCGCTCCTGCGGTTTCCCGGGGCGGTGCGGGCCTGCTGACGCCAGGGCCTTGCCCGGCGCGCGAGCGCACCGCGGCGTGTGCCTGCGGCCCCCCCCCGGAAACCCCGCGACAAGGCCCGGAACGCGACGGATCTGGCCCGTCGCATGCTGAAGGCCGAGCGTCGGATATCTCCACCACCTGCACGGCCGGTGCGGGCGCTGAGCCTGTCCGCCGGAAGGCTGCGCATGGCGGTTGGCGGCGCCCCCCGATGGCGCCCGCCCGTGCCTTCGGTCAGGCCGCAGGCTCGGCTTGCTGCGCAGCGAAGCCTGTCCGGTCCTGCGCACCGCCTCTCCCGGTTCGGCCCCGCGCGGATATCGGCCGGCGATGTCAGCGTACCACCAGTTCGGCGTGCAGGGCGCCAGCGGCGCTGATGCTGGTCAGGATGTCGATCATGTCGCGGGGCGAGACGCCCAGCGCGTTCAGCCCGGCCACGATCTCGGACAGCGATGTGCCGCCGGTCAGTTCGGCCAGCCCCGTGCGCTCGTCTTCCCCCGCGCCGATGCGGGTGCGCGGCACGACCACGGTCTCGCCCTCGGCGAAGGGGTTGGGCTGGACCACGATGGGCTCTTCCTGGACCTGCAGGGTCAGGTTGCCCTGCGCCACGGCGACCTGGCTGATGCGCACATCCGCCCCCATCACGATGGTGCCGGTGCGGTGGTCGACCACCACCCGCGCCCGGGTCTGCGGCGCGATGGCGAGGTTCTCGATGCGGCCCAGCACATGGGCGGCCGAGCGCATGCCGGCCGCGGGGATGTCGACGACGACCGTGCCGGCGTCCAGCATCTGCGCCACGGCCCGGCCGAATTCGCCGTTGATCACCGTCTCGATGCGCCCTGCGGTGGTGAAGTCGGGCGCGCGCAGGGCGAGCCGGACGCTGGACAACCGGTTGAGCTCGAAATCCACCTCCCGCTCCACCCGGGCGCCGGCGGGGATGACGCCGGATGTGGGCACACCTTGCGTGACCTGCGCCGCCTGCCCCTCCGCCTGGAAGCCGCTGGCGACGATCGAGCCCTGGGCCACGGCGTAGATCTGCCCGTCCGCCCCGTTCAGCGGTGTCATCACCAGCGTGCCGCCCAGCAGGCTGCGCGCGTCGCCGATGGCCGCGACATTGACGTCGATCCGGGCGCCGGCGCGGGCGAAGGGCGGCAGCTGTGCGGTCACCATCACCGCAGCGACGTTGCGTGGCCGGAAATCTTCGCCCGTGACGTTGACGCCCAGCCGCTCCAGGATCGAGGACATGATCTCCTCGGTGAAGGGCGTGTTGCGCAGCCCGTCGCCGGTGCCCGCGAGCCCGACGACGAGGCCGTAGCCGATCAGGTCGTTCCCGCGCACCCCGTCGAACTCCACGAGGTCCTTCAGCCGGACCTGCTGCGCCGCGGCCGGCGCCGGCAGCAGCGCCGAAACCAGCATCAGCACGAGCCCCGTCAACAGGCCCGCCAGCGGGCCGATCCGTGCGCTCATCTGAGGAACTCCGTCAGGGTCATGCGCTGCAGCCGCGCGGTGAGGGCGAACAGGGACTCGATGCGCACCCGCGCCTCCTCGAGGCGGGTCGCGGCATCATAGGCGTCGACCGCGATCAGATCGTTCAGGGCGAGCTCCAGCGCTGTGCGCTCGTTGGCATTGCGGGTCGTCGCCGCCTCGATGCGGGCCTCGGTGTCGCCCAGTTCACCGGCCAGTGCGGTCACGCCGACGGGCGCCCCGGCCAGCTTGATCGCCGAGGTCGCCAGCAGCTGCGCCCGCTCCGACGGCTGGTCGGCGAGGACCCGGTTTCCATCCGCATCCGCATGGCCCACCAGTGCCGCCATCGCGAGCCCGCTCAGCAGGTCGCGCAGCTCGGGCCGGGCCGCGGTCACCGTCATGAAGATCCGCTCGCCCGGCGACAGCGACACCGGACCCTTGGCCGTGTCCGAGCCGTCGAAGGCGCCCTCCATGAAGCCCTCGTCGGCGTCGCCCGGCGTGAACCAGGCGGTCACCCGCGCGGCCACCTCCTCGGCGCTTGTGGCGCCGGCCACCGCGGCGCGCAACGCCGTGAGGATGTCCTCCGGCGGCTTGAGCGCCGGGCCATCGCTGGCCACGCCCGAGAAGATGTGGCGCCCGCCCACCTGCGTGTTCAGCGCATTGACCGCATCCTCGAAGGCGGCCTTGCCGATCCGGCCGGCGGTATCGACCATCTGCAGCGGGACGGCGGTACCGAAATTCAACAGCTGGCCGGCCACATCCATGGCGTCCACGCGCAGCCGCTCCAGCACCCGCTGCTGGGCGGCGGTGTGCAGCCGCGCCTCCGTGGTGGCCATGTCGTAGGCCTCCAGCGCGATGCGGCTGCGTTCTATGGAGGCCAGCAGGGCCGAGTCGCCGCGCAGCTTGCGCAGCGGGTCGGCGGCCTTGCCCGTGGTCAGCTCCTGGCTGTGGCGGGCGACGATGGATTTCAGCGTGGCGGTCTGGCGGCGCAGGAACAGCGCGTTGGCCATGTCGCCGGCGGGTGTCATGCTCATCGTGCGCCCCTTCCTCAGATTGCCAGAAGCCGTTGCAGCATCTCGTCCGCGGCGGTCAGCACCCGGGCGTTGGCGGCATAGAGCCGCTCGATGATCAGCAGGCGCTGCATCTCGGCATCGGTGTCGACGCCCCCCGACGCCTCGGCATCGCGCAGCGCGGTGTTCCGGCCGGCCACCGCGGCGCCCTGAACCTCGGCCCCTTCGCGCAACCGACCGATTCGCGCGCCCAGCTCCGCGGCGTGGCCTGCGAAATCGCGCTGAGTCG
>SKMM01000099.1 GCA_007121055.1 Paracoccaceae bacterium
ATGCCGGGCGATGCGGTCGCGCAGAAGCTCGCCATAGACCTCGGGCCGCCGGGGCATGAAGGGCGCGCCGAAGCAGGTGGAGAAGGTGGGCTGCGGCTCGGTCACCCCGGTTTCGGTGCCCGCGACCTTGGCGGTGAAGCCCGACAGGAAGTGGTACATCGCCTGCGCCGGCGTTAGCCGGGCGATGGGCGGCAGCACCCCGAAGGCGTCGCAAGTCAGCATCAGGATGTTGCGCGGCGCGCCCGCGAGGCCGGTGGCGGAGGCGTTCGGGATCGCCTCCAGCGGATAGGCGCAGCGGGTGTTGGCGGTGATGCTGTCGTCGGCGAAGTCGAGGGCAAAGGTTTCGCGGTCATAGCCCATGTTCTCGACGACAGTGCCGAACATCGAGGTGGTGGCAAAGATCTCGGGCTCGGCCTCGGGGTCGAGGTCGATGGTCTTGGCGTAGCAGCCGCCCTCGAAGTTGAAGGTGCCGCGGTCGGACCAGCCGTGTTCGTCGTCGCCGATCAGCGTGCGCGCGGGGTCGGCCGAGAGGGTGGTCTTGCCGGTGCCCGACAGGCCGAAGAACACCGCCGCGTCCGCGGGGTTGCCCGGGGCGTGGTTCGCAGAGCAGTGCATCGGCATCACGCCCGCCTCCGGCAGCAGGTAGTTCAGCACGGTGAACACGGATTTCTTGTTCTCACCCGCGTATTTGGTGCCGCCGATAAGGATGCGCCTGCGGGCGAAGTTGATCGCTATCACCGTGCCCGAGCGGCAGCCGTGCCGGGCGGGATCGGCGGTGAAGCCCGGGCAGTTGACGATGGTGAACCCCGGGACGAAGCCATCGAGCTCCTTCCGTGCGGGCCGGCGGAGCAGGTGGCGCAGGAACAGCCCGTGCCACGCGAGCTCCGCCACCAGCCGTACGTTCAGGCGGTGTTCGGGGTCGGCGCCGGCGTGCAGGTCCTGCACGAACACCTCGCGCCCCTGCAGGTAGGCCAGCATGTCCGCCTCCAGCCGGTCGAAGGCTGCAGGCTCCATCGGCGGGTTGTTCTCCCACCAGATGCTGTGCTGGACCTCCGGGGTGCGCACGACGAACTTGTCCTTGGGTGACCGGCCGGTGTGCGGCGCGGTCTCCACCAGGAAGGCGCCTCCCAGCCCCAGTTCCCCCTCGCCCCGGCGCAGCGCCGCGGTCATCAGCGCAGGCTCCGTCAGGTTGTAATGCGCAACACCAACCCCGGTGATGCCCTGATCCTCCAGCCGCGCGGCCGGATTGACCCGTCCCTGTCCCATGCTCTCCCCCCCGCGTTCCGAGCCGTCGGCCCCCTCCGGCCGATGGCGCCGCTATAGCACGGCTGCGGCCGAGGGAAAGCGCCGTCCGCCTGCGCCGCAACCCGCGCCCGAGAGCCGGTGCCGTCCCGCGATCAACCGGCCTCATCTTAGCGAATTGTTGCCGATTTGCGTGCATCACCGTGGCGATCTGGCCGCAGTCCACATTGCGGTTGATTCCCTGGAAGGAGGGTCGGAACATGCGCCCCACACCAGACCTCGAACCCGGGCAGGACCGGCCATGATGTCGCGCATCGCACTGGTCGACGACGACCGCAACATCCTGACCTCCGTCGCCATGACGTTGGAGGCCGAAGGGTTCGAGGTTGAAACCTACAATGACGGGCAGACCGCGCTGGAGGCATTCGGACGCCGCATGCCCGACATGGCCGTTCTGGACATCAAGATGCCGCGGATGGACGGCATGGACCTGCTGCAGCGGCTTCGCCAGAAGACCACGATGCCGGTGATCTTCCTCACCTCCAAGGATGACGAGATCGACGAACTTCTGGGTCTGCGGATGGGCGCCGACGACTATGTGAAGAAGCCATTCTCGCAGCGGCTTCTGGTGGAGCGCATCCGTGCGCTCCTGCGAAGGCAGGCGGCGCTGGACGCGCCGGGGGAGGCCCCGACCGAGGCCGCAAAGATCCTCGAGCGCGGCAGCCTGACCATGGACCCGCTGCGCCATCTGGTGACCTGGAGGGGCCGGGACGTGACGCTGACGGTGACCGAGTTCCTGCTGCTGCAGGCGCTGGCCCAGCGACCCGGCTTCGTCAAGAGCCGCGACGCCCTCATGGACGTGGCCTATGACGACCAGGTCTATGTCGACGACCGCACCATCGACAGCCACATCAAGCGCCTGCGCAAGAAGATGCGCTCGGTGGATCCCGATTTCTCGGCGATCGAGACGCTCTACGGCATCGGCTATCGCTACAACGAGGAATGATCGACGCCATGGGTCTGACCTCGCCCGCAGCACGGCCGGGATCCCGACGCCCGGGGGCCGCGGCCTTGGGTGGCGGGGAAGAATCTGGGGGCGATCGGACTGCAGCGTTGCAGCGTCGGGCGGGACGACCCGTGGACAGTCAGCCGGAGCGGGGCATGGAGCCCCGGGGGGCAGGGGGGTGCGCCACCACGGATGACGCCCATGGCCCTGGTCCGCCGTCACGCCCGGTCGGCGGCATTGGGCGCGCCACCGGGATGCCGCGCCCAGCGCGCCCCGACGGCGTGGCGGCGGCTGCCGGTCTGCCGGCGGATCATACATGGGGCGGAGATGGGAAACATGCTTTGCGCGCCGCCCCGTCCGGGTCGGCGCGGGATCGGCGTGGCATGATCAAGCTCCGGCGTTCGCCGCTGGCGCGCAAGATCATCGTGTTCAATCTGCTGGGGCTGCTCGTCCTTGCTGTGGGGCTGCTCTGGCTGAACCCCTTTCGGGACGGACTTGTGCAGCAGCGCGGCGCGGCGCTGATCGTCCAGGCCGAACTGATCGCCGATGTGCTGGCGCCTCCGATCCCGGGCGTTGATCTGGCGGCAGCGGGCCCGGCGGTCCTCGACCGGCTGGGGCTGCACCGGGGGGTGGAGTTGCGCCTCTTCGATGCCGAGGGCGGTTTGTTGGCCACCCGCACCGGCCACGCGCCGCCCCCCCTCGACCCGGAGGCATTGCGCCGCACGGTACTCACAGATTCGCTCAACGCCCTGTGGGAGCGGGCCGCGGGGATGCTGGCGCCCGATGATGGCTCCGGCTCCGCCGCGGGGGACCAGCGTCCGGACGGGCAGCTTCTCATGGTTGCCCTGGACGGGCGGACGCAGCTGGCGCGCAGTCGCGGACCCGAGGGGGACATGGTCTATACGGTCGTGGCGCCTGTGCGTGCGACCGGGGAGCCGGGCACGCCGGTGATCGGCGCGGTGGCCCTCAGCAGCGCGGCGGGCGAGATCGACCACCTTGCACGGAGCGAGCGCGAGCAGATGCTGCAGGTGTTCCTGCTGGCACTCCTCGTCTCCATAGGGCTCAGCCTGGTGCTGGCTTCCACGATCGCGACGCCGATTTCCGATCTTGCCGACGCCGCAGAACGGGGACGCGAGCGCAGCGCCCGCCAGGTCGGCCCCGGCCGCGTCCGCATTCCCGACCTCGCCTCCCGCCCCGACGAGATCGGGCGGCTCTCGGCGGCGATGCGGGGCATGGTGGCCGCTCTGTACGATCGCATCGAGCTCAACGAGCAGTTCGCCGCCGACGTGGCGCATGAAATCAAGAACCCGCTGGCGAGCCTGCGCTCGGCGGTGGGCACGTTGCGCGTTGCGCGGCGCGAGGACCAGCGGGAGAAACTCTTGGACGTGATCGAACATGACGTGCGCCGGCTCGACCGGCTGGTGAGCGATATCTCCAACGCCTCACGCCTCGACAGCGAACTCGTGAAGGAGCGTGAGGCGCAGTTCGACCTGATCCCGATGCTGCGCAACCTCGCCGACCACCTCGGGCGCGACGCCGAGGCCCGCGGGGTCGAGTTCATCACCGACCTCCCCAGCGGACCGATCCTGCTGACCGGCCTCGAGGGCAGGCTGGCGCAGGTGGTGGTGAACCTCGTCGTCAACGCCATCTCCTTCTGCGAGGAGGGAGACGCGGTGCGGCTCTGGGCGCGCCGACGCGCGGACCGTGTCCTGGTGGTGGTCGAGGACACCGGCCCCGGCATTCCCGAAGCCGCTTTGACCAAGATTTTCAAGCGTTTCTATTCCGAGCGCCCGGTGCAGCAGTTCGGCAATCACTCCGGTCTCGGCCTTGCCATCTCGCGCCAGATCGTCGAGGCGCATGGCGGGGTGATCTGGGCCGAGAACATCAAGCCCACGGACGCCGATCTCGCTTCCGAGCCGCTCGGCGCGCGCTTCGTCGTGGGATTGCCGGTCTGAAAGGACTATCTTGCGCGGCGCCAAGGGCGGAACTCCGCCGACACGTGGGCGTTGAGCGAAAAAGATGGGTCACGCTCTCGTGCGCGGCATGGTATTTTGTGCCCTGTATGATAGGTCCGGTTGCACCCAAGGAACCGCTATTGCGGAAGGAGTAGAGTTATGAAAAACACTGCGATTGCCCTCGGTCTTGGCGCGATGATGGCCCTGCCAGCCCATGCCGGTGCCCCGACCCCTCCGGCCGCCGACCCGGTGGTTGCCGAGCCGGTGATGACGCCCGCCCCCGCCATGGCGCGTGACTGGACTGGCTTCTACCTCGGTGGTCGCCTGGGCTATGTCGATCTGGGCCGGGACGTGCGGGGCGACGGCGCGCTGGGTGGCGTGCATGCCGGCTACCTGCAGGACTTCGGCAACGGCTTCGCCGCCGGCGTCGAGGCCAGCTACGATCGCGGCAACAGCGTCGGGATCACCGGCACCGACCTGAGCCTGCGGGAAGTGGGCCGTATCGGTGCGCGTGCGGGCGTGACCACCGGCGACTTCTTCATCTTCGGCACCGCCGGCGCGGCGCGCGCCCGGGTGCCCGGTCTCGGCAGCGAAACTGGGCCCTTCGGCGGCATTGGTGTGGAATATGCCCTGACCGACAATGTGCTCCTCGGCGGCGAGGTCCTGTACCACCGCTTCAGCAGCTTCGCCGACAGCCCTCTGGGCGTGAGTGCGACCACGGCCCAGGCGCGGGTCTCCTTCCGCTTCTGATCTGCCGGAACAGGTCCAACACATTGTGCGCCGCGGGTCCGCTCGCGGCGCATTTCATTTGCGCGGACCCGGGCACTGGAATCGGGAGATGCGCAAGGGGCCCGCATCTCCGGCGAAGGAGCCTTGCGGGACGCCAGAGTATTGAGGCACCGGCACCGGCGCGACCACGGCCCGGCAGACTGAACCTACCTTGGGCAAGCCCCCGCGGAGTGCTCCAGATGATGCTCCGGTCCTTTCGGGCAGATCCCGCGCTTTAAGCCTGGCGCCGACGAGGGCGACGGCGGCGCGAGTTGCGTCGCCGGCCTGCGAAGGGTCTGGTTGTGGACCGAGACGGTCCACCGGGTCGTTTCCTGAGCCCGCTGCCCCCCACTGCATGTCGCCCGCACCTCCGTCATCCCCGCCGTGCGCTTTCTCTGAACCACCGCGAGAAGATCGACGAGCCCTTCGACCATGCCAAGACGGAGGTGGGCACGGCGCAAACCCTCCTCCGCACGCCCACAGCTTGTCGAGCGCCGTGCGCTCACCATGGCAGCCTGCAGGCGCGCCAGGCTTCCGAAACGCCGCGCTACGTGAGGCCGCACAAGGTCACGGAACCCACCAGAGCAACAGTGGACGCGGAACGCTAGCTCGGAGGCCGAGGACCAGGAACGCGCCCGCTGCCCATCCTGGCGGCCGGCGGCGCATGGGTGGAGTCAGTCCACGGGCGTGACGCAGTCGCAGATACGCAGCCGGACGCGGTCGCCGATGGCGATGGGAAGGCCGGCGCCCTGGCCCTGGCCGGGGCCGGAGATCACGAGCAGGCAGCGTTCGCCCTCCTGCACCCAGTAGAGCTGATCGTGGCCACGGAACTCGCGGCCCACGACGGCGGCGGGGCCATCGGGGTCGGGCTCGATCATGATCTGCTCGGGCCGGACGGCCAGAGCCACGGTGCCGTTGGCAGCCCGGCTGAGCGGCAGGCGGCCGAAGGCGGTCTCGGCGTCCATGCCGTTGGCGCGGCCGGGCAGGATGTTGGAGCGGCCGATGAAGGCCGCGACGAAGCGGGTGGCGGGGTTGCGGTAGATCTCGTCCGGGGTGCCGATCTGCAGGACGCGGCCCTTTTCCATGACGGCGATGCGGTCGGCCAGCGCGAGGGCTTCCTCCTGGTCGTGGGTGACAAGAATGCCGGCGGAGCCGGTGCGCTTTAGCAGCCGGCGGACCTCCTGCCGGGTCTCCACCCGCATGGCGGCGTCGAGGTTGGAGAAGGGCTCGTCGAGCAGGACAAGGGGGGGCGAGACGGCGAGGGTGCGCGCCAGCGCCACGCGCTGTTGCTGGCCGCCCGACAGCTGGTGGGGCTTGCGGTCGCCGAGGCCCTGGAGGCCGACGAGGGCGAGCATCTCTTCGGCGCGGGCGGCGGCGTCGGCGCGGGGTATGCGACGCAGGCCGAAGCGGACATTGTCGCGCACGCTGAGGTGGGGAAAGAGGGCGTAATCCTGAAAGACGATGCCGATGCCGCGTTTCTCCACCGGCAGGCGAGTGATGTCTTTGCCGCGCAGCAGGACACGGCCCGAATCAGGCAGTTCGAGGCCGCCGATCATCCTCAGTGTGGTCGTCTTGCCGCAGCCGGACGGGCCGAGCAGCGCCATCAGCTCACCTTCGCCCAGCGTGAAGGAGACGCGGTCGACGGCGGGGCCTTCTCCTGCCACGAAGCGGCGGGTTAGCCCGTCGACCTCGAGGAGGACCTTGGCGGGGGATTGGCGGAAGCCCAGCGGGGATGCCTCGGCCGGCATCCGGAAGCCCAGCGATTTCGGCAGATGCTGCATGCAATCACCCCTCTGCCTTGCGGTCATGGCGCAGAACGAAGCCGACGAAAAGGGCCGAAAAGGCGATGATCGCGGCGGCATAGGGGGCGGCTTCGACCAGCATGCCCTCGGAGGTGCGGGAGAACATGGTGATGGCGAGGGGCCGGAACCCGGTGGGGGCGAGGAGGAAGGCGATGGGCAATTCCTTCATGGCAATGACGAACACCAGCACCGATCCTGCGACTACGCCCGGGCGGATGGTGGGAAGGGTGACGCGCCAGAAGGTCGAGAGGGGGCCATGGCCGAGCGCCCGGGCGCTGTCCTCGAGCGACGGCCGGGCGAGGTAGAGGGCCGAGCGGATGGGGCCGAGGGCGAGGGCGAGGAAGGCCAGCGCGTAGACGGTGACCAGCAGGAGATGCGTCTGGTAGAGCCAACGCGCGCCCTGCAGGCTGAAGAACACGAAGGCCAGCGCGAAGGCGAGCGCCGGCACCGCGTAGCCCACGAAGGCCAGCCGGTTGATGAGGGTCGAGAGCGGGGAGGGGTAGCGCACCGCCAGCACCGCGACCGGCAGCGCCATGGCTGCGGCCAGCGCGGCCGAGGGGACCGCGACCGAGAGGGACTGCCCGAAGCTCGTGACCAGCGCTGGCAGGATGGGTCCGATGGGGGCGAGCGACATCCAGAAGGTCAGCACCGCCACCGGCAGGCCCAGCGAGGCGAGCACCACGAGCCCGGCAAAACCCCAGCCCAGCGCGCGCCCCACGGGCCCCAGACGCACCCGCCGCGGCCCCGCGCCGCTGCCCGAGCCGGTGCGGGCGTAGCGCACGCCCTGGCGCAGGCGGCTTTCCCACCAGACTACCGTCAGGGCGATCACGATCAGGATCAGCGCGAGCCAGGCGGCATAGAGGCGGTCGAAGGCGGCGGAGTATTGCAGGTAGATGACGTAGGAAAAGACCTCGAACCGCATCAGCGCCACGGCGCCGAAATCGCCGATGGTGTAGAGGCCGATGACCAGCCAGCCGGCCATCAGCGCGGGCATCAGGTGGGGCAGGGTGACGCGGGTGAAGACCTCGCGCGGGGTGCATCCGAGAGCGCGGGCGCTTTCCTCGAGGCTCTGGTCGAGGCCGGCGAAGGCCGCGCGCAGGTTGAGGTAGAGGTAAGGGAAGCAGTAGAGCGACAGCGCCAGCGTCGCCCCCCACCAGCCCTGCGGGCGCGGCAGGGTGACGCCGAACACCTGGTTGAGGAAGCCGAAATTCCCCGACAGGCCGATGAGGGCGAAGGCCATGACGTAACCCGGCACGGCCAGCGGCAGGACGGCGAGAAAGTTCACCACCCGCCGCCCCGGCAGATCGGTGCGGCTGACGAGCCATGCGAGCGGCAGCGCGATCACCGTGCACAGCGCCAGCACCCCCGCCGTCAGAGCTGCGGTGTTGAGCAGCATCTGCCCTGTGCGCGGCCGCGTCAGAAGCTGCCAGACCGTCGCGAAATCCGCCTGGAAGGCCCGCAGGAGCAGGTAGTAGAGCGGCAGCAGCATCAGCGCGCCGATGCCGAGGCCTATGGCCGAGAACAGGACCCGGGCCGCCGGCATGCGGCGGCCCGGAAGGATTGCCCTGATCTCGGCCAGCGCCATCAGAGCAGGCCTGCCTCGCGCACCAGCGCCAGCGTGCCTTCGAGGTCGCTGATGGTGTTGAGGTCGACCTCGGGGGCCATGCGGACGACCTCGTCGAGGCTGATCTCGTCGAGCCGCTCGGGCACCTCGGCGCCGGTGACGGGGAACTCGCCCACATCGCCGCCGAAGAAGGCCTGTCCCTCGTCCGACAGCAGGAAATCGATGAACGCCACGGCCTCCGCGCTTTGGTCGGAGGTAGTTAGTACGCCCATCCCCGCGACCAGCAGCAGGTTGCCGATGTCGCCCTCGGTTGGAAACAGTCGCTGGTTGACGGGGAAGTCGGGGGCGGCGGTCTGGAAGCGCACGAGGTAGTAGTTGTTGGTTACGCCCAGGTCCGCCTCGCCGTCGCCGATGGCCTGGATCATGGCGGTGTTGTTGGAGACCATGACGGGCCGGTTGGCCCGGATGCCGCGCAGCCATTCGAGCGCGGCCTCGTCGCCCTCGACCACGCGCAGGGCGGCGACATGCGCCAGGAACGAGCCGTTGGTGGGCGCGAGCGCGAGGCGGCCGCGGAAGCGCGGGTCGGTGAGCTCGGCCAGGGTGGCGGGCATCTCCTCCTCCGACATCCGCTCGGTGGAATAGGCCAGCACCCGGCCGCGGCCCGAGGTGGCGATCCAGCGGCCCTCGGTGTCGCGATAGGCGGCGGGGACCTTCTCCAGCGTGGCCTCGGGCAGGGGCATGAACATGCCGGCGACGGCGCCCAGGGCAGCGGCGTCCTGCGCCCAGAACAGGTCGGCGGGCGAGCGGTCGCCCTCCTCCTGCAGCAGGATCGCGAGTTCGGCGGTGCCGCCGTAGCGGACGCGCACGTCGATGCCGGTTTCGGCCGTGAAGGCTTCGATGATGGGGGCCACGAGCGTCTCGCCCCGGCCCGAGTAAAGCGTCAGGTGCTGCGCCGTGACCGGCGTCGCGGCGAGGGCCGCCAGCGCCAGTGCGGTGGTCCTGAAAAAGCGCATCTGGATCTTCTCCCGTGTCTGCTTCGATCCGTCCGATCAAGGCAGGAACAGGGTCACGGTACCGCGCGCGGCCCCAGGGGGCCGGCGCCTGCCTCCCGCGGGGCTGTCCCCCGCTCAATTCCCACGGGGGCAGCGGTAGAGAAGCTGACAAGAACAGTCAAGAACCATCCATGTCGCAGGGAGATGCCGCCAGCGTGGACGCCGCGGGCCAAGTCGGCCGGGAGGCGCTGGCTCGCGCCGGAGGGCGGTGGTGGGGCCCGCATCCTGCGGGCGCCCCCTCGGGAGCCGCTGGCCGGACGTCAGCCGGTGCCGAACAGGCGCAGATGGACCGCCTCCGGCAGCAGATTGGCGCCGCGGAACACCATCGAGAACAGGCTCGGGAAGCTGCGCGAGAAGTTCTCGGTGCCCATGTGGTCGAACATCGCCTGCGCCGCCGCCTCGGGCTCCATGAGGAAGGGCATGCGGAACTCGTTCTTGTCGGTCAGCCGGGTACGGATGAAGCCGGGGTTGGCCAGCTGTACGGTGACGCCGCTGCGCTGAAGGTCGCAGCGCATGGAGGTCGCGAGATGCATGAGCCCGGCCTTGGAGGAGCCGTAGCCGATGGAGTTCGGAAGGCCCCGGAACCCGGCAAGGCTGCCGGTCAGCACGATATGGCCCGACCCGCGCTCGACCATGCGGGGGACGACCTGTCCCAGCACCCGCACCGCGCCGGTAAAGTTGACGTCCGCCATGGTGACGGCGTGGTCGGCATCCCACTCCTGGGCGGCAAAGGGCCAGTAGACGCCGGACAGGAACACCAGACCGTCGATCTCGCCGACCTTGGCGGCGGCCGCGCGGACCGAGTCCATGTCGGCCACATCCATGGTCACGACCTCGGACAGGCCCGGGAGTTCGGCCGACAGCTCCTCCAGCCGTTCGGGGCTGCGGGCGCTCAGCACCAGCTTGCAGCCGCAACGGCTCATCCTGTGCGCCAGGGCGCGACCCAGCCCCTCGCTCGCCCCCACCAGCCAATAGCGCTTGCCCGCCCAATCACGCATTCCGGTGCCCCCTTTGATTCGGTCGGGCGTGTTCCTAGTCCTTCCGGCGCATCGTGGCCACCAGTTCGGCGACCTTGATGCCGAATTTGCGAAACTGGCTGCGGTTGATGACTGTTCCGTTGTCACACAGGTACATCCAGTCGGTGGTATCGAGCACGTGGCCGCCGGCGTTGTCCGGCAGCCGGATGCGATAGCGCAGCAGCACCGAGGGCCCCGAGGCCCAGCCCTGGCCGGTGCCCTCGACATCTTCGGCCTCGGCCCGGATCACGCCGCCTTCGCCCAGCGTCAGTCGCCATTCCCGGGTCTGGGTGGCGCCGCTGTCATAGCGGAAATGTTCGGTCATCACGCCGGTGTCGCCGTCCCAGCGCGCCTCCATGTCGGCCACGAAGCGCGACGATACGCGGCCAAGGGGCCCGTAGATCACGCCTTCGCACAGGATCGGGCCGTTGAGGTGCTCGCGCAGGTCGAATCGGGGTTCCTGGCCCGCGTAATCGGCCGGAGCCTGCGCCCGGAAGCCTGCAAAGCGGCCGGCGATCAGCAGGAGCGCCCCGGTCAGGGCCGCCCCGAGGAGGATCAGCATCAGGGTGTCCATGCGGTCAGGTCTCCTCCAGTCGGGTGGCCGCGAGCAGGCCAAGGGCGGCGAGTTTCAGTGCGCAGGGCAGGAGCGCGTAGAGAAAGGTCAGCATCGCCAGCGCCTCGGGCGGGTTGTCGGTCCCGGCCTCGAAGCCCGAGGCGCCCAGCAGCGGCAGCACGATCACGGCGGAAATCGCCAGCGTGGCCTTGGTGGTGAAGGCCCACAGCCCGAAGGCGCGGCTGGCGTCGGGCGAGATCTTCTCCATCCGCCGGGCGAAGATTGCCGCGAGAAGCGTGAGGTCGGCGCCCAGCGCGGCCCCCGAGGCGATGCACACGAGCGCAAAGGCCCAGAGGTCGCCGGGGCCCAGAAGGGCCGCGAAGAGGAACGACACGATCGCCAGCGCCATGCCCACCAAAAGCACGCGCTTGGGGCCGTGCCGCTGCGCCGCGCGGCCCCAGAGGGGGGCGGCCCCTGCGGCGGCGAGGAAGAACAGCAGAAGGAACGGCCCCTCCCAGCCCGGCGCTTCCAGCCGCCCCTCTACAAAGAAGAGAAACAGCGAGGAGGTGACGGCGACGGGGGCTGCATTGAGGAAGGCGATGATCAGCAGGCGTCGCGCGATGGCGTCGCGGAGCACCTCGGCAAAGCCCGTCTCCTGCGCGACGGGGACCGCCTGCCACTCGGCCCGCATGGCCCAGATGGCAGCGACGGCGAGACCGGTGAAACCGACCGCGAACCACGCATAGGGCGCGCCGGTGACCACCAGCACCGTGGGCGCGACGGCGGCGAGGCACACGCCCAGAAGCGCCCCGGTCTCGCGCCATGTGGCCAGCAGGACATGGCCGCGGTCGCCCAAGGCGCCGGCCTTGGCCACGCCCTGGCTGTAGAAGGTGATGGACAGGAAGCTAAAGGCCGAAAACAGCGGGATCAGGGTCAGCGCGAACCACAGGAGCGGCGTCACCGGGGGTGTGACGGCAAAGAGGCCCAGCATCGACAACGCCATGATGCTCGCCGCCACTGCGACCGCAAGCCCGCGGGCGGCGCGGGTCTTCTCGGCCAGCCAGCCGAGCGCGGGGTCCTGCACGAAGTCCAGAAACCGCAGCCCGCCCAGCACGATGCCGAGGGCGGCGAGGGAGACGCCGAAGCTTTCGACATAGAAGAACGGCGCGTGGATGTAGAGGGGCAGCCCCGCCATCGCCAGAAGCCCGCCGAACAGCGCATAGCCGGGCAGCCCGCCGGGGCGGGCGGGGGTCGCGGTGGCGGAGGCCAGGCTCATCGGCTGACCTCATGGCCCGGGGGCTCGGCGCGGCTGTGGAAGGTCGCGCCCTTCCACCACAGTTTCAGCGCCTGCCAGTGGATCAGCCCCAGCACGCGGCCCGCGCCGAAGGGGCGGCGGGTGAGGGCCGCCAGCAGCCGCGCGGAGGTCAGCGGCCGGCGCCGGCCGGTGAGCGTGGCGTAGAGCCGCCCCTCGGCGCCGCGGTAGTCGATCCAGACGCCGACACGGTCGGCCCGCACGTCGAAGCGGAACCGGTAGCCGCCGTCGATGGCCTGGAAGGGCGAGACGTGGAAGACCTTGGCGGCCTGCAGCAGGTCGTGGCGGGTGATGGGCCGTTGGTCGGGGTGGGAACAGAGGTAGGAATGGCGGTCGCCGAAGGTGTTGTTGACCTCGGCGATCACCGCGCGCAGGGCGCCGGCGCGGTCATGCGCCAGCCAGAAGCTGACGGGGTTGAACACTCGCCCCAGCACCCGCGGCTGTGCCAACAGCCGCAGGGGGCCGTCTGCGCTGTCGATGCCGTGGGCGGCCAGCACCTCGCGCGCCCAGGGGGCGCCACGGCCCGCGCCGCGCGGCCCGCCATGGTCACGGTCGTGCAGCGACACCGGGGCGGCGCGGTTGCGGCGGAAGAACCACGGGCCGCGGGGCGTCG
>SKMM01000414.1 GCA_007121055.1 Paracoccaceae bacterium
CTGCCCGACCAGGCCCGCGTCACCGCCGACCGCCTCAGTTTTGGCGACATCGACCTGCTGCGCGCCCCCGAACGCCAGATGCGCCGCATCCGCGGCGGCCGCATCGCCATGGTCCTGCAGGACGCGCGCTATTCCCTGAACCCGTTGCACCGCGTCAGCCGCCAGATCGCCGAGGCCTGTCGCCTGCACGCGCGCATGTCCCGCGCCGAGGCCCGCGACCGCGCGCTGGATCTGCTGGAGCAGGTCCAGATCCGCAACCCCCGCCGGGTCATGGACCTCTATCCGCATGAGCTGTCCGGAGGCATGGGCCAGCGCGTGATGATCGCCATGATGCTGGCGGCCGAGCCGGAACTTGTCATCGCCGACGAGCCCACCTCGGCGCTGGATGTGACCGTGCGCGGCCAGATCCTCGACATCCTCAATGACCGGGTGGAGGCGCAGGGGGCGGCGCTGATCTTCATCAGCCACGACCTTCCGTTGGTGGCGGATTTCTGTGACCGCGTGCTGGTGATGTACGCCGGCCGCGTGCTGGAGGAACTGGCCGCCGCCGACCTGTCGCAGGCCCGCCACCCCTACACCCGCGCCCTGCTCGGCAGCCTGCCGCCCACCGACCGCCGGGTGGAGCGCCTGACCGTGCCGGAGCGCGACCCCGCCTGGCTCGACGGGCCGATCCCATGACCGATGACATCGCCCTCGAGCTGCGCGCCCTCGACGTCACCTTCGGCGACGGCGCGGCCAGCGTGCGCGCGGTCAATTCCGTCAGCTTCCAGGTCCGCCGCGGCACCTCGTTCGGGTTGATCGGTGAATCGGGGTCGGGCAAGTCCACCGTCCTGCGCGCCGTCGCGGGCCTGAGCGGGACCTACGGCGGCACCATCCTGCTCGACGGCACCGAAATCCCCATGCCCCGGCCGAAATCCTTCTTCAGCCGCGTGCAGATGGTGTTCCAGGACCCCTACGGCTCGCTCCATCCGCGCAAGATGGTCCGCGCCGTCCTGCTGGAGCCCTTGCAGATCCACGGCATCGGCAACCGCGACCGCCGCATCGCCGAGACCCTGCGCGCCGTGGGCCTGACCCCCGATTTCGCCTATCGCTATCCCCACCAGCTTTCGGGCGGGCAGCGCCAGCGCGTGGCCATCGCCCGCTGCCTCGTGCTGGAACCGGAACTCCTGCTGCTCGACGAGCCCACCTCGGCGCTGGACGTTTCGGTGCAGGCGGGCGTGCTGAACCTGCTCGACAGCCTGCGGCGCGAACGCGGCCTGACCTATGTCCTCGTCAGCCACGACCTGCGCGTCGTGGCCCATATGTGCGACCGCATCGCGGTGATGACCGAGGGCCGCGTGGTCGAACAGCTCGACGCCGACGCGATCTACGAGGACCGCTGCGCGCACCCCTACACCCGCACGCTCCTGCACGCGAGCCGGGGCTACCGCCGCAAGGACACCCCCGACGCCGCCGAATAGCCCTCAGGCCGCGGCTTGGGCCACCGGCGGGTGCACGTCGTCCGGGATCGGGCAGGCATAGGGGCTGCGCGCCAGATGCTTGCGGTGGGCGGCGGTGGCGGCCTCGCGCGTGGCGGGCTCCTCGATCAGGATGCGGGCGGTGGCGGCCATGACCTTGGCGGCGTGCACCATGCCCTTGTGGGCCATGGGCGACTTGCCCTGCGCGGTCAGCTGCCAGGTGTGGAAGGGCGTGCCGATGGCGCAGGTCGCGACGCGGGCCTGCACCGTGGGCACCGCCCAGGACACGTCGCCCACATCCGTCGACCCGTCCCCGCCCGAGCCGCGCCGGTCCAGCGGCGCCACGAAATCGCACAGCGGCAGGTCGAAATCCGGCTCCTGCCCGATGCGGCGGAAGGTGGCGGCGATGTCGTCGTCGCTGAAGGTCCGCCGGATCGCCTGCGCGAAGTCGCGGTCGGCCGCATCGAAGGGCACCGGCCCCAGCGCCTCCATCGCGCGCTGCATCGCCTCCTCCAGCGGCCGGTTGCCCACGAGGTTCGACACGCCCGAGAACACCTGGGTGGTCACCTCCGTCTCGGTCATCAGCGCCGCCCCCTCGGCCACCTTGCGCACCCGCGCCACCAGCGCCCGCAGCCCCGCCAGATCGCGCGCCCGGATCAGCTGGCGCACCGTCGCGCGGGCCTGCACCACATTGGGCGCGAATCCGCCCGCGTCCATGTAGGCATAATGGATGCGCGCATCGTCGGGCATGTGTTCGCGCATGTAGTTCACGCCCACATTCATCAGCTCCACCGCATCCAGCGCGCTGCGCCCCAGCTCCGGCGCGCCCGCGGCATGGGCGGCCCGGCCGGTGAAGGTGAAGTCGATGCGCGTGTTGGCCAGCGCATTGGCATGGTCCACGGCGGTGTAGCTGGCCGGATGCCAGGTGATCGCCGCATCCACGTCGTCGAACAGCCCCGCGCGCACCATATAGGTCTTGGCCGCCCCGCCCTCCTCGGCCGGGCAACCGTAATAGCGCACCCGCGCCGCGAGTCCGTTCGCCGCCAGCCAGTCCTTCACCGCCGTCGCCGCCAGCAGCGCCGCACTGCCCAGAAGGTTGTGCCCGCAGCCATGCCCGTTGCCGCCCGCCACCAGCGGCCGGTGCTCGGCCACGCCCGGCTCCTGGCTCAGCCCCGGAAGCGCGTCGTACTCGCCCAGGATCGCGATCACCGGGCCGCCCTCGCCCGCCTCGCCGATCACCGCGGTGGGGATGCCCGCGGCCGCCCGGGTGATGCGGAACCCCTGTGCCTCCAGCATCTCGGCATGGGCCGCGCAGGACAGCACCTCGGCATAAAGCGTCTCGGGCGTGTCGAAGACCCGGTCGGAGAGGGCGACGAAGGCCTCCCGGTGACCCTCGACCAGATCCCACACGGCGTCGGCGTTCTTCATGGCGGCGCGTCCCTGCATGCTGTTTGCGTGGCAAGGGGCAGCGTTCACCGGCAGGCCGGCGGTGTCAATCGCCCGCCGGGGCGCCCTGCTGCTCGCGGAAGGCGCGGGACATCGAATCGGTGACCGGCCTGGCGAGATACTCCGCAAAGCTCCGCTCGGCGGTCTGCACCATCACCTCGGCCGGCATGCCCGGCGTGGGCGAAAACCCGTTGACCCTCGCCAGTTCCTCGGGCTGCAGCGAGACGCGGATCACGAACACCTCGCGCTGGCGCCGCTCTGCCCCGCTGCCCACCGCATCGGCCGAGACATAGGCAACCTCGCCCGTCAGCACCGGGGTGGTGCGCTGGTTCAGCGCCGTCAGCCGGACCACCGCCGGCTGGCCCACCTTCAGCGCATCGATATCCGTCAGCGCCACCAGCGCCTCGAAGATCAGCGGCGCATAGCAGGGCACGATCTCAAGGATGGGCCGGCCCGGTTCGATCACGCCGCCGGTTGTGTTGTAGTAGAGCCGCACGATCGTACCGGCCACCGGCGCGGCAATGTCGGTGCGCGCCAGCACGCTGCGCGACCGGCGCAACTGCTCGCGGACGCTGTCCAGCTCGCTCTGCGTGGTCTGCAGCTGCATCAGCGCGTTGCGGCTGTACTCGTCCAGCGTCCGCTCGCGCTGGCTGGCCATGCGCAGGCGCATCTCGACGATCTCGCCCAGCTCCGCATCCAGCCGGGCGATCTGCCCCTCTCGCTCCAGCTGCGCCCGCCGCAGCCCCAGCGCATCTGCACGCCGCACCAGGCCGCGGTCCAGAAGCTGCTCCTGCGCGTCCAGTTCTTCGTGCAGCAGGTCGATCTGGTCGTGCAGCGCCACGCGCTGGGCCAGATAGCCCGCCTCGCGGAAGGCCAGCGCGTCCAGGTTGCGCTCGATGATCTCAAGATCGTTGCGCAGCCCGGAGCGTGTGACCGCGAAGGCCACCTCCCGGCTTTCCAGGATCGCCGCCATCTCGGGGTCGCTGCGGCGCGCGTGCAGATGTGCGGGGAAGTGCAGATGGTGGAGCCGGGTCTGTTCGGCCATCAGCCGGGCCTCGGTCGCTTCCAGCCGGAACTTGCGCAATTCCAGCTCGCGGTGGGTCGTCTCGGCCACGGTGGTGTCGAGCCGCATCGGCACGTCGCCCTCGCCGACCCGGTCGCCCTCGCGCGCCAGGATGGCGGCGATGAGCCCGCCCTCCAGATGTTGCCAGACCTGGTTCGCACCCGTGGCGACGAAGCTGCCCTGCGCGATCACCGCAGCGGCGAGGGGCGCCTGGAACGCCCACAGCAAAAACCCGCCTAAGCTCGAGTCCAGCAGGACGCTGCCCACCACCACATCCCGGCGGATCGAGCGTGGCACCGCGCCGTGCCACTCGGCTGGAGCGGAGTCGCCACGGGGAACGGTAAGGGTGTCAGCCATGGCCGAGTCCTTTGCTGTCCTTCGGGTCGGGCGGCGTCCCGGGTGGCGTGTCGGGCCGTGCGGGGCCGGGACCTCCCCCCGCCCGGGGCCGGCCGGCCGTTGAGCTGGGCCAGAACCTTGTCGCGCGCGCCGAACAGCGCGATGGTGCCATGGGCCAGCACCATGATCCTGTCCACCGCACTCAGCAGCGCGGGTTTCTGCGTGATCACCACCACGGTGATCCCGCTCTGGCGCGCATGGGCAATGGCCTGCGCCAGCGCCCGGTCGCCTGCCATGTCGAGGTTCGAATTCGGCTCGTCCAGCACCACCAGCCGCGGGGTGCCGAAGAACGCCCGCGCCAGCGCGACGCGCTGCTTCTGCCCGCCCGACAGCGGTGCGCCATCGGCGGCCACGAAGGTCACGTAGCCTTGGGGCAGCTGCGCGATCATCTCCTGCACATCGGCCAGCCCGGCGGCGCGATGCATCTGCTCGTCGGTGGCGTCGTGGCGCATCCGGGCGATGGTGTCCTTGATGGTGCCGGGGGACAGCCGCAAGTCCTGGGGCAGATGCCTTGGACCGATGTCGACGCCATCATGCTGCAGGTCGGGAGGGTGCACTACGGCTGGACCGACACCGAGAGCCTGCTGATCCACCTGATCGCGGGGCTGGCGGGGACGGCCAAGGACACCGCCGTCATCATCTTCCTGACGCCGAACACCACCCGCGCGCGCATCGACCTGATCGAGCCGCTCTCCAAATTGGCGGGCCGCGACCCGGCCGAGCGGGACCGGGTGCTCGCCCTGACCAGGCGCCTGCTGGGCCTGTCGGGCCTGCGCAACCGCTACAACCACGGCATCTATTCCTGCGACCCTGACGCCGGCGCGCCGCGTACCATCCAGATGCGCATCGCCGACCGCCGCGACGCCATCAAGGTGGGCCAGACCGAACTCCTCGACGCCGAGGCATGCGCCCAGATCGACGCCGCCATCGCCAGCCTGCAGGAGCTCAGCCGCGAGGTCTGGGCCCTGATCGCCGACCGGGGCTACCCTGCCTGAGGCCCGGTGACCTTCGGCCCGGTCACCAGCCAGTAGCCGGCGATGCACAGGACCAGCGCGCCCAGCGCCGTCCAGGGGCTGACCTCGTAGACCCCCAGCAGGATCAGCCCCGCGATGCCCGCCCCGGTCAGCAGTATGGCGCCCAGCACCGCGCCCCAGCCGCCCCGGTCACGTCGGGGCGCCCGTGGGCCCGGCGCCTCGAACCGACCCACCAGCGGCACAAGCGCCGCCAGCGGCAACGTCGCCAGCGCCACCCACAGCGGCTGTTGCGCCCACCAGCGGCCGTCCACCATCTCGGTCAGCGGCGGCCAGCCCAGCGCCACCAGCAGATTGGTCACCGCCACCATCACCGCCTGGTGCCACAGGAACAGCGTCATCATCCGAGACCCCAGCAGCGCCACCGGCGTCCAGACCCGCGGCCGCCGCAGCGCCCGGCTCACCGGCCCCCGCGCCAGGAGCGCAAGCCCCGTCTGCACCAGGGCCAGCGCGAACAGCGCCACGGTGGGCGGGGCTGCGTTGTTGGGCAGTTCCGTCCCCTCGATGGGCACCATGCTTAGCGGCCAGCCCCCCGCCCCGATCATCGCCACCAGCGCCAGGGCGCCGCCCGCCGCCAGCCCCGCCTGCCCCAGCGCCCGCGCCGGCAGCCGCCCATCGGCCCACAGATGGCCCAGCAGATACACCGCCCCCCAGATCAGCAGGAAGTTGGGCGCCGAGACCGCCGGCTGCGTGCCCAGCACCGGGCCAACGCCCGCAAACCGCGCCAGATCCAGCAGCCCCGCCACCGCCACCGCCCCCAGGATGGCCGGCAGCGTCCAGCCGCGCCGGTGCAGCGCCAGCGTCGCGGGCGTCAGCGCCGTCAGCGCCACATAGGCCGCGATGAACCACAGCGGGATCAGCGCCACCCCGATCTCCAGCAGCATCGCCTCGGGCGCCAACAGCTCGGCGGCCACCCAGACCGGCACCAGGATCACCAGCAGCGCACAGGTAGGCCGCAACAGCCGGTGCACCCGCGCCCGCGTCCAGCCCGCCGGCGTCGCCCCCGCCACCAGCGCCCGCCGCAGGCTCCGCAGGTTCAGCACACCGCCGACGAGGAAGAACAGCGGCATCACCTGCCAGATCAGGCTCGCCCAGCGCCATTGCGGCTCCAGCACCAGCAGATAGCCCGCCTCTGGCCTGCCCTCGGGCGCGATCACCACCCGTACCACCCAATGGCCCACGATGACCATCAGGATCGCGGCCACGCGCAGAAGGTCGAGATAGCGGTCGCGGTCGGCGGGCGTCGCCGCCTCGACCCGCTGCACCAGACCCGGCTTTTCGGTCGTCACGGCCGCCATGCTCCGGCAACACCCTGGGCCCGAACCGCTTCCCCGGGATCGCGCCCCACCGCGGCTCAGATCTCCCCGCGCAGGATCTGGTCCATCATCTGCGAAGGCTGCGCACAGCCCGCCGCCCCCACCACCCGCGCAGGCACGCCCGCGACGGTGGTCTTGGGCGGCACGTCGGCCAGCACCACCGAGCCCGAGGCGATGCGCGAACAGGCCCCCACCCGGATGTTGCCCAGCACCTTGGCGCCGGCGCCGATCAGCACCCCGTCGCCGATCTTGGGGTGGCGGTCGCCGTCCTCCTTGCCAGTCCCGCCCAGCGTCACCGAATGCAGCAGCGAGACGTTGTCCCCAACCTCGGCGGTCTCGCCGATGACGATGGCATGGGCGTGGTCGATCATGATGCCCCGGCCGATCCGCGCGGCCGGGTGGATGTCGATGCCGAACAGCTCCGAGATCCGCGACTGCACCAGCAGGGCGAAGTCCCGCCTTCCACCGCGCCACAACCAATGCGCGACGCGATAGGCCTGCAGCGCCTGGAAGCCCTTGAAGTACAGAAGCGGCTCCATCAGCCGGTTGCAGGCGGCGTCGCGCTCCTCCACCGCCACCAGATCGGCCCGCGCGGCGACCCCGAGGCCCGCATCGTCGGCATGGGCCGCGTCGGCCACCTCCCGCAGGATCTGCGCGCTCAACTCCGCCGAGGCCAGCCGGTCGGCAAACCGGAACGCCAGCGCACGCTCCAGCGAGGCGTGGTGCAGCACATGGGCGTGGATCCAGCCGGCGAGCAGCGGCTCCTGCGCCACCGCTTCCTGGGCCTCGCTGCGGATGCGCCGCCAGACGGGGTCCAGCGCCAGCGCGCCGCCCAGCGTCGTCGTCTTGGTCCGGGTCTTGGCCTGGGTGGGCATGGGCGTCTCCCGCTACGTCCTCCGGATATAGCGCAGTCGTAATCCGCTGGACAGGGGGCCGGCGCGCCCGGCGGTGCCACCAGGCGCCAGGCTCAGTGCCCCCGTGCGCGGCGCGACGAGGGGGGCGAGATCACCGCGGCCCAAAGAACGCCCGCGACGGCGCCGCCCAGATGCGCCTCCCAGGCCAGCAGCCCGTCGAGCCAGATGAAGATCACCACATTGAGCAGCACGAAGGCGATCACCGACATCCACAGCGGCCGCATCGGCGCGCCCACCGCCCGGCGGTCCAGCCATTCCCAGTATTTCCACGCCCCGATCAGCGCAAAGACCGCCCCCGACGCGCCCACCATCGGCGCGCCCACCGGACCCAGCAGCGCATAGCCGATTCCGCCGCCGATGGCGCCGAACACGAACAGCACGAGAAAGCCCCGGTCGGAGCTGCGCGCCACCACGATCCCCGCCAGCGCCAGCGTCACCACCATGTTGCCCAGCAGGTGGAACAGCCCGCCGTGGAGCATCGCATAGGTGACGAACATCGCCTCGCGCTGGAACGGCCAGAGCGGCTGCGCCCCGGCCAGAAGCGCGTTCCAGAAGCCGAAATACAGCACCGCCCAGTTGCGCGCGCCATTGGGGCCCGCCGGGCCGAGGCCGGCGATGAAGAAGAACAGCTCAGGCAGGCACAGAAGCCCCACGAGCCAGAGGACCGCGGGGCTGTTGGGCCGGGTGGGCATGGGGGGGAGCCAGTCGCTCATCAACCCCCTGTGCCAGCCCGGCGCGGGCGGCGCAAGATGCCGGACTGCGGCGATCCGTGAACACGGCACCGCAACCGCCCACCCGGATCCGAACCCGGTCTCGCGGGCGGCGCGGCCGCCCCTGCCCGTGCGGCACGCAGCCTCTCAGCGGCCGGTGCCGCGCAGAACCACCACGACGGTGAACAGGATCAGTTTCAGGTCGAGCCAGACCGACAGGCGCCGGTCATAGGTCTCGTCGCAGGCGGCGCGGAAGCTGAAGACGCTGTCGTTGCGGGCGCTGACCTGCCACAGGCCGGTCAGGCCCGGGCGCAGCCGGTAGTAGGCTTTTCCGGGATAGATCTTGCGCTGGCTCGGCATCATCGGGCGCGGCCCCACGAGGCTCATCTCACCCTTCAGCACGTTCAGAACCTGCGGCAGTTCGTCCAGGGAGCTGCGCCGCAGCAAATCGCCCAGAACGGTGATGCGGGGGTCCCGGCGCAGCTTCTGGTGCGAGTCCCACTCCGCGCGCAGATCCGGGTCGGTGGCCAGATAGGTCTCGAGCCGCTCGTCGGCGTCAACCACCATGCTGCGCAGTTTCCACATCCGGAACACGCGCCCCCCCTGGCCGACGCGCAGCTGGACATAGAACGGCTTGCCCCCGTCCAGCGCGACCAGTAGCGCCATCACCAGAATCACGGGCACCGTCACGGGCAGCGTCACCACCACGAACGCTACGTCCAGCGCCCGCTTGCCCATGTTCCGGTACAGACCGCGCCGCAGTCCCCAATGCCCCGATGTCGCCTGGCTCGATCCCTGAGGCCGCTCCGGGCCCGGCTCGACGGCGTCGGCATACGGACCCGAAGGCAAGTCGTGGCCGCGGAGCTGAACCGTCATCGCTGCCTCTCCGAACGCTTGCAGCCGGCGCACCACTCGCGCGGACCACTCCGTTCCTTCCAAGAAATCTGACGGGGTGCGGACCAAGAGATCCGGGCACGCTTTCAGATCTATCACTAAAAGTTATGCACAAATTGAAACGCTTCGGCAAGCGTCCCGCGCGGCCCGGGCCCGGAAAGCTTTTATTAAGGTTAACTGGAGCTTGTCGGATAGGCTCTCAAGGAATTGGGGGCAATTAGCGGGCTCTTTGGGAGCGCATGCGGCCGTTGAAGTGGAGGCGCTCAAGCCTGGGCGACGAAAACGCGAACGTCTCTCAATTCAGGGTTGCATTTTCGCGACGTTCCGAATCGCTGTAGGGCCGTCGTGGCGGCACCCGAGGCCGCCGCGCCTCCGGCCACGGGCAAGCCGCCAACGCGGGCTACCCGGTCGGTGGCGGCTCAGTGCAGGGTCGTCCCGGGCTTCATCGCGAGGCCGCGCAGAAGCTCCTCGGCCGGCATCGGACGGCGGCCCGGGCGTTGCGCCTCGAGGATCTCCACGGCACCCTCCCCGCAGGCCACGACAAGGCGGCCGGGCCCGGCGTGCAGGATGCGGCCCGCCGGCGCCGCGCTGTCCGCCGGGGCCACCACGCAACGCAGCAGCTTCAGACGCTCCGCCCCGGCCTCGCACCAGGCCCCCGGAAAGGGCGACAGGCCGCGGATGTGGCGGTCGACCTCGGTCGCCGGCCGGGTCCAGTCGACCCGGGCCTCGGCCTTGTCGATCTTGTGGGCATAGGTGACGCCCTCGCCGCGCTGCGGCGCGGCCACCAGGCTGTCGAGCCGGTCGAGCGCCGCCACCGCCAGCCGCGCGCCCATCTCCGCCAGCCGGTCGTGCAGGTCGCCGGTGGTGTCGGCGGGCCCGATCGGCGTGGCCTCGCGCAGAAGCACAGGCCCGGTGTCGAGGCCCGGCTCCATTTGCATGATGCAGATGCCGGTCTCCGCATCGCCCGCCATCACCGCGCGGTGGATCGGCGCGGCTCCCCGCCAGCGCGGCAGGAGCGAGGCATGGATGTTGAGGCACCCGCGCGCCGGCGCCTCCAGCACCGCCCGCGGCAGGATCAGCCCGTAGGCCGCGACCACGGCAATCTCAGCGCCCAGCGCGGCCAGAGCCGCCTGTTCGTCGGGGTCACGCAGGGAGGCGGGGTGGCGGACGGTCAGGCCCCGCGCCTCGGCCGCGGCCTGCACCGGGCAGGGGCGCGGGCGGTGACCCCGGCCCGCAGGCCGCGGCGGCTGGCAATAGACCGCCACAACCTCGTGCCGGTCGGCCAGCGCCCGCAACGCGGGGACGGCGAACTCGGGCGTGCCCATGAAGATCAGGCGCATCGGGCGGGTCCTTCCTGCTGCTCGCCGGGCCGGTCGTGCCGGGCCGGTCGTGCCGGGCCGGTCAAACCACCCGCCGCGGCCGAAGACAAGCGGGCGGATCAGCCCCGGCGACGCAGCTTGGCGGCGCGCGCCAGCAGCATGCGGCGCTTCACCGGGCTCAGCCGGTCAAAGAACATGCGCCCCTCAAAATGGTCGATCTGGTGCTGCACGCTGGTGGCCCAGAGCCCCTCGAAATCGCCCATGCGCTCGCGCCCCTCCGCGTCGAGATAGCGCAGGGTCACCGCCGCGGGCCGCGCGATGGAGGCCGAGACGCCCGGCAGGTTGGGGCTCGCCTCGTCCCGGCGCGCCATCACGGGGGCGGCCGAGACGACCTCGGGGTTGGCCAGCCGGATCGCCTGCCCGCGCTGCGACGAGGCGTCCACCACCGCAAGCCGCAGCGGGATGCCCAGTTGCGGGGCCGCAAGGCCCACCCCGGGCATCGCCTCCATAGCCCGGATCATCTCGTCCCAGATCGCGCGGATGTCGTCGGTGATCTCGGCCACGGGCGCAGCAGGGGTGGCAAGCCGCGGGTCGGGCCAGATCAGAAAGGGGCGATGGGTTCGGGTCATGCAGTCAACGGACGGAGTGGCTCGGCGCACGGCGCCTCACGCCGCCCCGCATCGACCTCCCGCCACAATTTCATCGGGTACGCCCACCACTTGCCTCGGCGCATCGGGGGCTCAGGCCCGGGCCCGCTCGCGCATCAGCTTCGCCAGGCGGCGGGTGATCATCTGCCGCTTCATGAAGCCCAGATGGTCGATGAACAGCTTGCCGTCGAGGTGGTCGAGCTCGTGCTGCGCGCAGACCGACCAGAGCCCCTCGAAGGTCTCCTCCTGCGGCGCGCCCTCCGGGTCGGTCCAGCGCAGCCGCACGGTGGCCGAGCGCTCCACCGGGGCGTATTGCTCGGGCAGCGACAGGCAGCCCTCCTCCGAGGCCACGATCTCGGCCGATTGCCAGACGATCTCGGGGTTGAACATCACCAGCGGCCGGGGCTCGGCCTCGGGGGGCTTGTTGCAGTCCATGACGATGATGCGCTTGAGCACCCCGATCTGCGGCGCCGCCAGCCCCACGCCGGGGGCGTCGTACATGGTGTCCAGCATGTCCTGCCCGAGAACGCGCATCTCTTCCGTGATCTCGGCCACGGGGGCGCAGACCTTCTTGAGCCGCGGGTCGGGGTGGATGAGAATCGGGCGGAGCGTCATGGGCGCAAGATAGGCGAGCGGCGGGTCCTGCGCAACGCGGCGCGGCGGCCGCCCGCGGGCACCACCGACCTGCACCGGCGGCGCGGTCCACGGGGGCGAGGCCATGCGCCGTCAGCCGACGCATGGCCCCCGGGTCTCGGATCAGAACGACCAGACGATGGCGTCGTCGTCCAGCATCGCGCCCGCCATGGCGGGCGGCTGGGCCACGCTCACGCCCTCGATCAGCACGCTTTCGTCGGCGCCGAGGCCCGGCAGGTAGATCGCGCAGACCTCCACCGTGGCGCCGCGCTCGATCAGGCCCGTCAGCATGCCCTGGGGGCTGGCGTCGCGGGGCGGCTGGGGGGCGGTGACGCTCTCTGGGGCGTCCTGCAGGGCCATGTTGCCGGCCGGGCCGCACAGCAGCACGTGCAGGCTCGCGCCCTGCTCCATCGCCTGGGTGCTCAGCACCATGGACGCGAGCTGGGTCTGCGGATGGTCCGAGGTCACCACAGTGACGAGGCGCTTGTCGTCGGCCATCGCGGCCCCGGCGCCCAGCGCCAGAATGACGGCGGCGAGGCCGAGGCGGGCGGTATGTCGGATCATGGGTGGTCTCCCTTCTTGATGGATGCCGGACCCGAGCGGACCCGGCGCGCACCCGCGCCTTGTCCCGCGCCACCCATCATATCTCAATAAGATGATATGTCGCAGGCCATGCCATCCGCCCGCCGGGCGCGTGGGCAGCGTGCGAGCCCGCGGAAAGCGCCGACGGGTAGCGCAAGGTCAGCGCACCAGGCCGGCGCCGGCGCATTGCTACGCCCCTGGCCGCAGGCTTCAGCGGCGACGTCCGGACTCGATCCCCGTCGACATTACCCGCGAAAAGGCCACAGATCGCCGAAAAGGTCCCAAGATCACCCCGCCCCTTTTCCCGATAGGCTGCACACCTCCGTGCTCTTTGCCCCGCTGGTATGCCGAACCGGGGCAAGCGAGCCCGAAGCCCCCAGGCCACGCCCGACGCGACACGACCTCGCGCCCCATCCCTCAATCGCCCGCCGGATCCACCCGGCCCTCGGCGGCCCCGCCCAGACCA
>SKMM01000361.1 GCA_007121055.1 Paracoccaceae bacterium
AGGCGGTCAGCTCGGGCCGGCCGCCGTTGACCCCGCCTGCGCTGGCCGAGGCGGCGGTGGAGAGCCTGCCCTATCCGGCGCTGCTGTACCTCTTTCCCAGCCGCTATTGCGACAGCGACCGGCTGGCCGACTTCGCCTGGGAGCGTTTCGGCGACATGACCGCCGGATGGCCCCGGGTGCAGGCGATCTGCGATTTCGTCCACGGCCATCTGCGCTTCGACTATATGGAAGCCCGCGACAGCCGCACCGCCGCCGAGGCGCTGGAGGAAGGCGTGGGCGTGTGCCGCGACAGGCCGCGCGCGAGATCGCGCTGATGCAGGCGATCCTCGCCGACTATCCCGATCCGCAGGGGGGGCTGGGGCTATGAGCCGGCGCCTCGCCCCCGAGACCCGCCCCTACACCCCCGACAGCCTCGCCGCCCGGTGGGAGTGCAGCGCCGAGACAATCCGGCAGATGGTCCACCGTGGCGAGTTGCCCGCGTTCCGCGTCGGGCGCATGCTGCGAATCCCCGCAAGTGCAGTGGAGGAACGGGAAGCATGGCAGACATCAGCATCGGACGATTCCGAGGCGGCTTCTGCGTCTACTGGTGGGAAGGTGGGCGCAGACGGCGTTATCAGCCTGCGGCACGCTCCCGAGCGAAAGCGGAGGCAGAAGGCCGCGACAGATACCTGCGCGAGACAGCCCCGACCGGCGGGCTGACCGTGGCAGCGATCTGGGATCGCTACGTTGAACACCTGGGCGCGAAGCCCACCGCCACAACGATGCGCCACACCGGCAAGGCTGTCTTGCTCCACTTCGGCGCGCTGCGGCCCGACCAGATCACGATCCGGGATTGCCGCGACTATGCCGCCGCCCGACAGGCGGAGGGGCGCAGGATCGGCAGCGTTCACACCGAACTCGGGCACCTGCGCTCTGCGCTCACTTGGGCAGCCAAGTGCCGCCTGATCGACCGCGCCCCACACATTGAACGCCCGCCGAAACCTGCCAGCGACGTGCGCCCCCGCCCGACGCGCAGATCAGGGCGCTGCTGGACGGATGCGGTGCGCCACACATTCGGCTTGCCGTGGTCCTGCTGCTGGCGACAGGCGCCTGTGTCGGCGCCGTGCTTGATCTGACATGGCAGCGCGTTGACCTTGAGCGCGGCATCATTGACCTGCGCTTGCCTGACGGGGTGACGCGGAAAGGCAGGGCCGTGGTTCCGATGAACCGGATGGCGCGGGCCGCGCTGGAAAGCGCCTATCAGGCGCGCCTGACCGATCATGTGGTGGAGTGGGCCGGACGGCGCGTGCGCTCAATTCGCACGGGATACGCCGCCGCGGTGGCGCGGGCTGGCCTGGTTGACGTGAACATCCACCAGATCCGGCACAGCGTGGCCGTGCGCATGCTGGCCGCGGGGCAGCCCATTGAAGCCGTGGCGCAGTACCTCGGGCACAGAAACACCGCCGTCACGTTCCGCACCTACGCCCGGTTCCTGCCCGAGCATCTTGCCGGCGCAGCCGAGGTTCTGAACTTCGACAGGTTCACGGAACCGGGGCGCGCTTCGCAGACGAGCGGAAAGCGATTGTAATCGTTGGTGGGTGATGAGAGATTCGAACTCCCGACATCTTCGATGTGAACGAAGCGCTCTACCACTGAGCTAATCACCCTCGGCGGTCTACCTAGCGAGGGCGGGCGGAGACCGCAAGCCCCTTCGTGCGGGCGCGCGATTCGCGCCGCGTGGTGGCCGCAGGGACGCCTCTCAAACAACTGATTCAGAAAAGATATCGGACTCGGAACCCCTCTGCCCTTCCCCCCGGGCCGCCGGTCGCGCATTGTGCGGGCCTGGCCACCCCGATCCCCCGGAGCTTGCCCATGGACCTGACCGCACACCTCGCCCGGCAGCGCGCATTTGCGCTGGCGACCTTCGGCCCCGGCCTGCGCGACGAGGCGCTGGCCGCGCATATCCGCAAGGAGCTCGTCGAGGTCGCCGAGGCGGGCGACCATGCCCATGCGGCCGAGGAGTGGGTGGATGTGGTGATCCTCGCCTCGGAGGCCGCCCTGCGGCGGCTGGAGGCGTCCGGCGCGGCGGACCCCGCGGCGGCGCTGGCGGAGCTTCTGGCGCGCAAGATGGCGGCGAACGAGGCGCGGCGCTGGCCGGACTGGCGCGAGCTGCCGCCGGGTGCGCCGGTGGAGCATGTGCGGGACTGAGGGCCGGGTGGTCGCGGGGGACAGGGGCGCTAGACCTCAGGCGGGGCGCCGGAGCGTCCGAGGCAGGGGGCGCGGGGCATGCTGTTCGTTCTGATCCTGATGGCGGCGGTCTGGGGCCTGGGCGCGCTGATGGGGGCGCCGGTGCGGGCGCGGCTGACGATGCTGGGCGCGCTCTATGTTGGGGTCATCGTGATCAACCTCACCCTGCCCGAAGGCGCGGCGCCGCGGGTGGCAACGGGGGGCTCGGCGGCGCCCTGGGTGTTGCTGGGCGTGTTCGTGGGGCTGGGGCTTCTCTATCGGCAGGGGCTGCGGCGGCTGCGGGCCCGGATGGCGCCGGCCGAGGCCCCGCAGGCGCCGGTGCGGCCGGCCACGATGGGGGCGGCGGAGCTGGACCGCTATGCCCGGCAGATCCTGCTGCGCGAGATCGGGGGGCCGGGGCAGAAGCGGCTGCGCGACGCGAAGGTTTTGGTGATCGGCGCGGGGGGGCTGGGCTCGCCCGCGCTGCTGTATCTGGCTGCGGCGGGGGTGGGCACGGTGGGGGTGATCGACCCGGATGTGGTGGAAACCTCCAACTTGCAGCGCCAGATCATCCACACCGACGACCGGCTGGGGATGCCCAAGGTGTTCTCCGCCCAAGCCGCGATGGCTGCGCTGAACCCCTATGTCGAGGTGCGGCCCTACAACCGCGCGCTGACGGAGGAGATCGCCGAGGCGCTGTTTGCCGATTACGACCTGATCCTGGACGGGTCGGACAATTTGGAGACGCGGGCGCTGGCGAACCGGGCGGCGGTGGCGGTGGGCAAGCCGCTGGTGTCGGCGGCGATCGCGCAGTGGGAGGGGCAGATCGGGGTGTATCACCCGGCCGCCGGCGGGCCCTGTCTGGACTGCGTATTTCCCGAGCGGCCGGCGGAGGGGCTGGTGCCCAGCTGCGCCGAGGCCGGGGTGGTGGCGCCGCTGCCCGGGGTGCTGGGCGCGATGATGGCGGCCGAGGCGATCAAGCTGATCACCGGGGCCGGGCGCGGCCTGGTGGGGCGGCTTTTGCTGCACGATGCGCTGGAGGGGGAGAGCCGGACGATCCGCTGTGCGCGGCGCGCGGACTGTCCGGTGTGCGGCACGGCCGAGGTGGCCGCGGCGCGGGCGGCGGCCGGCTGAACACTGGCGCTCAGCCCTCGGCCAGGACGTTGCGGAGAATTTCGGGAAGGGCTTCGGGCAGGTCCTCGGCGATGAGGCCGGGGCCGATGTGGCGGGCTGTTTCAACGTGGAGCCATGTGGCCTGGGCCGCGGCGGTGGCGGGGGGCAGGCCGCGGGCGAGGAGGCCGGCGATGAGGCCTGCGAGCACGTCCCCCGCGCCGGCGGTGGCGAGCCAGGGGGCGGCGCGGTCGTAGGCGGCGGCGTGGACCTG
>SKMM01000013.1 GCA_007121055.1 Paracoccaceae bacterium
AGACCCCCGAGAGGATCTCCACCGCATCCGCCTCGCGCCGCTGGGTGGTATACCGGCTCTGCCCCGGCCGGCGCCGGTCGAGCCAGGGCTGGATCTCGGCCTCGCTCAGCGGAACCCCGGGCGGGCAGCCATCCACGGTGGCGCCCAGCGCCGGCCCGTGGCTTTCGCCCCAGGTGGTGACGCGGAACATGTGCCCGAACGTGTTGAAGCTCATTGCGCGCCCCCGGTTGACCGGCCCCTGCCATATCCGCCCCCCGCCCTGCCCTCAAGCCGCCGGACGAACCGGGACCGGAGGGGCGCCGCGGTCACGCAGGGCAGAAACCGGGTGCGGGCCGTGCCTGTCGCCCAGGGTCACCCCATCGCAGCCATGGCAGCCTGCGCCGGTCTGAGCCGCCAGGGGGAGCCGCGGCGCTCAGCCCGGTTTCGGCTCCAGCACCATCTGGGTCTGGATCACCACCGCGGCGAGCTTGCCGTCGCCGCGGGTCAGGCGGGTCTGCCAGATCATCGTGCTGCGGCCGCGGTGCAGCGGCGTGGTCTCGGCCGTGGCGATGTCGCCCAGCGGCACGGTGCGCAGGAAGTTCGTCTTGCTCTCCACCGTCACGGTGCCCTGGCCGGGACCGAGGTTCAGGAAGGTGGCCGTGCCGCCCATGTTGTCGGCCAGCCCCATCACCGCGCCGCCATGCAGGGTGCCGTTGCGGTTCGTCAGCGCCTCGGTGACCTCCATCTCGGCCACCACGCGGTCGGGCTCGGCCACCAGCACCCGCAGGCCCAGAAGCCGGGCGAAGGGGGGTTGGGCCTGGGCCACGCGGGCGAGGTCGGCGGGGGATCGGGTCATGGGGCTGCCTCCGGTGCCGTGGCCGCCCGCGGCGACCGTCTGGCGGCTGCATATCCCGGACTGGGTCGGGGTGCGAGGCCGGCCGGCACGGCGCGAGCGCGCCCCGGCAGGCCGCTCTGGTGGCAAGTGTCGCGCGGCGGCCGCCCCGGTGGACGGAGCCCGCGGCGGGGGCCACATGGACTTCGCCCGGCCTCGCCCCTAGGGTCCGGCCATGACCGCCGACCGGCCCTTCCTCGGCATCATCCTGATGCTCGTGTTCTGCGTGATCATCCCGCTGTCGGACGGGCTTGCCAAGATGGCCACCGACCTGATGCCGGTGCTGCAGATCGTGGCGCTGCGCTTCGTGCTCGGCTCGGTTCTGATCCTCCCGGTGATCTGGGGCACGGGGCGCAGCCTGCGCCTGCCGGCGGGGACATGGGGGCCGGCCTTTCTGCGCACCGCCTGCCATGTGGGGGCCTTCATCGCGCTGCTGGCAGCCCTGGTCCATCTGCCGCTGGCCGAGACCATGGCCATCGTCTTCGTCCAGCCCTTCCTGATGCTGCTGGTGGGCTGGGCGCTGATGGGCGAGGCGGTGGGGCCGCGCCGGCTGGCGGCCTGCGTGGGCGGGTTTGCCGGGACGTTGATGGTGATCCAGCCGAGCTTTGCGCAGGCCGGCTGGGTGGTGGTGCTGCCCTTGCTGACGGCGGTGGGGTTCACCGGCTTCATGCTCTACACCCGCCGCATCGCCAAACAGTGCGATCCCCTGGCGCTGCAGGCGGTAGGCGGTCTGATGGCGCTGCCGATGCTGCTGCCGCTGTTCCTGCTGGGGCCGTGGCTGGGCCTGCCGGCGCTGGCGCCGGTCTGGCCAGACGCGACCGGCTGGGCGCTGGTGTGGGGCATCGCGGGGCTGGCCACGGTGGCGCATCTCTTGATGACGGTCGCGCTGCGGCTCGCGCCCGCAGCCACGCTTGCGCCGATCCAGTACATGGAGCTGCCGGTGACGGTGGTCGTGGGCTGGTGGCTGTTCCGGGATTTTCCCGACGGGCTGGCGCTGAGCGGCATCGCGGTGATCTGTGCGGCCGGCCTCTACATGGTCCACCGCGAGCGAAAGCTTGGCCTCATGCAGCGCCCAAGCCCGCCAAAGCTGCGTCCAGCGCGGCCAGAGGCAGCAGCACCAGCATCCGCGGCGCCGAAAACGCCAGCCGCACCTCGGGGGCGCTGACCCGGTTGGACAGCCCCGTGGTGGCGCCGGGGGCGAACTCGATCCCCTCCAGCGGCCAGTGCAGTCCGTGGCTGTGGCCCGTCACCGGCCCCATGGGGAAAAGCGACAGCCGCGTCCCGGGCGCGAGCCGCAGCGTCATCTCGGGCGGCGCAAGAAAGCACAGGTCGCCCGCGTCCAGCAGCACGCAGCGCTGCCCCGGATGCCGCGCCAGCACGTTGAACGCCCCAAGCGTGTGGTCCAGCCGCGCCCCCGTGAACCCCACCGCCAGCAGAAACGGCGCCGCCACCGAGCGCAGCGCCTTGTCGAAATCCGTGGTCTCCTGCTCGGGGATGTGGTGCAGGCTGTCCGCCGCCAGCGCCGTGCGCCCCGCGGCACTCAGCGAATCGAAATCCCCCACCGTCAGTTCCGGCACATGCCCGGCCGCCAGCGCCCGGTCCGCACCGCCATCCGCCGCCACCAGCCGCGGCGCACGGGCCAGCGCCAGATCCAGAAGCCCGCCCCCCGGTTCGGCGCCCCCCACCAGCGTCACGCCGCATCCGGCCTGTAGGATCGTCCCCGCCATCATGCTAGCCTTGGCAATTGCGGCAGAAAAAGACAAGTTGCGCCATAATTCCGCCTTGAAAAGACCTTCCATTGTGCATCGAAGCCGGGTCATTCCCCGATGCGGGTCACTGCGCAAGGGCGGCATCGGGGCGCCGGACGCAAGGGGATCGGAGGCACAGTCCGCATGGGCACGCGCGACAAGATCCTGACGGTGTCCTACGGCTGCTTCTCCTGCCGCATCGAGGGGGTGGAGGACCCCGTCGACACCTTTCGCCACGTGGCCGGCCTGATGGGCGAGATCACCGCCCGCAACCGCAGCTTCGGCGGGATGACCCCGGGCCAGGCGCGGATGCTGCGCCGGCTGGCCGAGGACGGTTTCGCCCCGGATCGCGCCCTCCCCGACCAGCCCCGCGCCGAGCTCACCTCGCAGGCCGGCTCTGAGCCCGACGGCGCTGCGCCCGGCCACCATCGCTCCGAGCACACCGATCCGGGCGACCCGGCGACCCGGCCGCCCGAAACCGACCGCCCCGACGGGGCCCTTCCCGCCAAGGGCCGCGGCGACACCGCTTCGCCCGACATGGCGCTCCAGGCCAAGGACGGCCAGGACACGGGCGACCGCGAGGCGGACACCCGCAACCCATCGCACGGGCAACCGGGGCCCCAGACCACCGGCCTTCAGACGCCACCTCTGCGCCGTGACACCCTCCCGACCACCCAACGCACGGGCACCGAGCCCCGAGCCACGGACGACACGGTCCCGGACAGGCACCCGGGCCCTGGGCCTGCCCCCAAGGCAGCGCCGGAGGAAAAGCCCGCCGACCCGACCGCCATTTGCCAGGCGCGTCAGGCCTCGGTGCCGCCGTCGCCGGGCCCTGCCACCTCGCCCGCGCCGCCCGGAGCCGTCCCTGGCGCCCCAGGTGCCAGCCCCACGGCCGGCAAGGCGACATTGACGCCCCGGGCCACCGGCGGTCAGGGCGCGGCTGGCCCCGGGCCTTTGTCGCTGATCG
>SKMM01000166.1 GCA_007121055.1 Paracoccaceae bacterium
GACACCCTCGGCTGGGAGCCCCTCCCGGACCTCTGAGCACACCCCGACCCGCAGCCCTTGCGGGGGGCCCGGCCCCGGCCTAAGACTCCCGGAACAAAGATTTGGGCAAACGCCCTGCGGCAGACCTGCGGGGCAAGCGAGACAGAGGCAGCAGATGCGCGATCCGATCGAGACCTACATGAACCTCGTGCCCATGGTGGTCGAGCAGACGAGCCGCGGCGAACGCGCCTATGACATCTTCTCGCGGCTGCTGAAGGAGCGCATCATCTTCCTCACCGGCCCCGTGCATGACGGCATGTCGAGCCTGATCGTGGCGCAGCTGCTGCACCTCGAGGCGGAAAACCCCTCCAAGGAAATCTCGATGTACATCAACTCGCCCGGCGGCGTGGTGTCCTCGGGGCTGTCGATCTACGACACCATGCAGTACATCAAGCCCAAGGTGTCGACGCTGGTGGTGGGGCAGGCGGCGTCCATGGGCTCGCTGCTGCTGGCGGCGGGCGAGAAGGGGATGCGGTTCGCTCTGCCGAACTCCCGCGTGATGGTCCACCAGCCCTCGGGCGGCTTCCAGGGCCAGGCCACCGACATCTCCATCCACGCCAAGGAAATCCTGGAGCTGAAGGAACGCCTCAACCGGATCTACGAGAAACACACCGGCCAGGACTACGAGACGGTGGAGAACGCGCTGGAGCGCGACAATTTCATGACCGCCGAGATGGCCCGCGACTGGGGCCTCGTGGACAAGATCGTGACCCACCGCGCCGCCACCCCCGATGCGCCCGGCAGTTGATCGGGGCCAAGGCGACACGCCGCGCGGGGCAGTTTGACATTGTGATGCAACGCCCCGTGGCCTACGCTAAGGTTTGGTCCAGGGTGGTGGACGTGCAGATCGGGACTATGTGACGCGGCAGGGCCGCAGAGGACAGCCATGAAGAACAACACCGGCAGCGACAGCAAGAACACGCTCTACTGCTCGTTCTGCGGCAAGAGCCAGCATGAAGTGCGCAAGCTGATCGCCGGCCCGACGGTGTTCATCTGCGACGAATGCGTCGAGCTGTGCATGGACATCATCCGCGAGGAAACGAAGTCCACCGGGCTCAAGACCAAGGACGGCGTCCCCACCCCGCGCGAGATCTGCGACGTTCTCGACGATTACGTGATCGGCCAGATGCATGCCAAGCGCGTGCTCTCGGTGGCCGTGCACAACCACTACAAGCGCCTCAACCACGCCACCAAGGCCCCCGAGGTGGAGCTGGCGAAGTCCAACATCCTGCTGATCGGCCCCACCGGCTGCGGCAAGACGCTGCTGGCGCAGACGCTGGCGCGCATCCTTGACGTGCCCTTCACCATGGCGGATGCCACCACCCTGACCGAGGCCGGCTATGTCGGCGAGGATGTCGAGAACATCATCCTCAAGCTCCTGCAGGCGTCGGAATACAACGTCGAGCGCGCCCAGCGCGGCATCGTCTACATCGACGAGGTCGACAAGATCACCCGCAAGTCCGACAACCCCTCCATCACCCGCGACGTGAGCGGGGAGGGCGTGCAGCAGGCGCTCCTGAAGCTGATGGAGGGCACCGTGGCCTCGGTCCCGCCGCAGGGCGGCCGCAAGCATCCCCAGCAGGAATTCCTGCAGGTGGACACCACCAACATCCTCTTCATCTGCGGTGGGGCCTTCTCGGGCCTCGACCGGATCATCGCGCAGCGCGGCAAGGGCTCCTCCATCGGCTTCGGCGCCGAGGTCAAGGACCCCGAGGCGCGCAAGGTCGGCGACGTGCTGAAGGATCTGGAGCCGGAGGATCTGCTGAAATTCGGCCTGATCCCGGAATTCGTCGGGCGCCTGCCGGTGGTCGCCACCCTGACCGACCTGGATGAGGACGCGCTGGTCACGATCCTGACCGAGCCGAAGAACGCGCTGGTGAAACAGTACCAGCGCCTGTTCGAGATCGAGGGGGCCGAGCTCTCCTTCACCCCCGACGCGCTGCGCGCCATCGCCAAGCGCGCCATCGCCCGCAAGACCGGCGCGCGGGGCCTGCGTTCGATCCTCGAGGACATCCTGCTCGACACCATGTTCGAACTGCCCAGCCTCGACGGCGTCGAGGAGGTCGTGGTGAACGAGGAGGCCGCCACCTCCACCGCCCGCCCCCTCCTCATCTACTCCGAGCGCCGCGACGAACCCGTCTCCGCCGGCTGAGCGGGGGCGGCCCCGCCCCCCGGACGGGCGCAGACAGGGGTGATCGGCACAGGATCCAGTGCCGACCTGACCTTCGGCCTGACGCACCGGCAGACTCGATCAGAGCGTCCGTGGTGCGCTCTATCTCGGCGCCCATCCCCTCCGAGGGTTCAACCCTCGCGGCAGCCGACATTGCCGCCGACGAACTTACCTCCGCGTGACATTCCGCGTGACACCATGTCCTCAGCCGTCAGGAAGGTGCTGCGGCCGATCCAGTGCCGGTGAAGGAGAGTTCGTGGCAAGCGGTCATGTCGAGCAGGCCTGCGACATGCGTTCGGCAAGCGGCCTTCCGACCGGCCCCCTTGCTGGAGAGAGCACCTGAAAGACGAGCCCGGACCTCAGACCTTCTCGATGGCGAGCGCCACGGGCTCGCCCACCAGCACCCCTGTGTCGCGGGCGCCGGCGAGGGCGTGGCCGATGGCGTCGCGGGTGGTGGTGTGGGTGACGATCAGCACCGGCGCGTGGGGCTCGGCGTGGCCGTACTGGCGCATCCGGTCGATGGAGACGCCGGCCTCGCCCAGCGCGGTCGCCACCTTGGCCAGCGCCCCCGGCTTGTCCAGCAGCGTCATGCGCAGGTACCAGGGGGTGGGCGCGGCCGCCTGCGCCGCGGGCGCCGCGACCAGCCCCCGGGCGGGCTGGCCGAAGGTCGGCAGGCGCAGGCCGCGGGCGATCTCGATGACGTCCGACATCACGGCGGACGCCGTGGGGCCCGCCCCGGCGCCGGCGCCACGCAGCACGATCTGCCCCACCGAATCGCCCTCCAGCACCACCATGTTGGTGGCGCCCGGCAACTGGCCCAGCGGGCTGTCGGCGGGCACGAGGCAGGGCGCCATGCGCTGCTCCAGCCCCCGGCCCGTCATCCGCGCCACGCCCAGCAGCTTGATGCGGAACCCCATGTCGGCGGCCTGCCGGATGTCGTCGATGGAGATCCGCTCGATCCCCTCGATCTCCACCGCCTCGAAGCCGACCTTCGTGCCGAAGGCGATGGACGCGAGCAGCGCCAGCTTGTGCGCCGCGTCGATCCCGCCCACGTCCAACGTCGGGTCTGCCTCCAGATACCCCAGCGCCTGCGCCTCGGCGAAGACGGTGTCATAGGGCAGCCCCGCCTCCTCCATCCGCGTCAGGATGTAGTTGCAGGTGCCGTTCATCACTCCCATCACGCGGGTGACCGCATTGCCCGCGAGCGCCTCGGTCAGCGACTTGATCACGGGGATCCCGCCCGCCACCGCCGCCTCGAACCGCAGCACCCCGCCCGCCTTCTCGGCGGCCTCGGCCAGCGCCTGGCCGTGACGCGCGAGCATCGCCTTGTTGGCGGTGACGACATCCTTGCCGTTCGCCAGCGCCGTCTCGACCA
>SKMM01000217.1 GCA_007121055.1 Paracoccaceae bacterium
CCTCGGCGGTCAGCGCGGCCCGGTCCCCGCGCACGGCCTCGACGACCGCCTCGACCGCCTCCTCGCCGAACTTCCGCGCGGCCTTCTCGGGGCCCGCGGCCAGCAGCCGGGCGGTCCAGCTCTCCCCCGGGTCGGCCCCGCGCCGCGCGGCGATGGTGGCGGCCAGGCGCGCCAGCGCGTCCCCGCTCATACCGGCCGCACCGGAATGCCGGCCGCGGCCATATGGGCCTTGGCCTCGGCAATCGTGAAGGTCCCGAAATGGAAGATCGAGGCCGCCAGAACCGCGCTCGCCTTCCCCTCGGTCACGCCCGCCACAAGGTGATCCAGGGTGCCCACCCCGCCGCTCGCGATCACCGGGATCGGCACCGCCTCGGCGATGGTCCGCGTCAGCACGAGGTCAAACCCCGACTTGGTCCCGTCGCGATCCATCGAGGTCAGCAGGATCTCCCCCGCCCCCTTGCGTGCGACGGTCCGGGCGAACGCCACCGCATCCACTCCGGTGGGCCGGCGCCCGCCATGGGTGAAGATCTCCCACCGCCCCGGCGCGACAGCCTTGGCGTCGATGGCCACCACGATGCACTGGCTGCCGAACCGGTCGGCGGCGCGCGCCACCACATCCGGATCGGCCACGGCGGCCGAGTTGAAGCTGACCTTGTCCGCGCCCGCCAACAGCAGCGCCCGCACATCCTCGGGCGAGCGCACCCCGCCCCCCACCGTCAGCGGCATGAAACAGGCCTCGGCCGTGCGGGTGACGAGGTCGAACATGGTGCCGCGGTTTTCATGCGTGGCGTGGATGTCGAGGAAGCACAGCTCGTCGGCGCCGGCGGCATCATAGGCCCGCGCCGCCTCCACCGGGTCGCCCGCATCCACCAGATCGACGAAATTCACCCCCTTCACGACACGCCCGTCGGCCACGTCGAGGCAGGGGATGATCCGGGTCTTCAGCATGTCAGCCCTCCAGCGCCGAGAGCGCCTCGGCCAGATCCAGCGCCCCGTCGTAAAGCGCCCGGCCCGAGATTGCCCCGGCGATCGCGCCGGTGGCCTTCAGCGCGCGCAGGTCCTGCAGCGAGGCGACACCGCCGCTCGCGATCACCGGGACCGACACGGCGCGACCCAGCGCGGCGGTGGCGTCCACGTTCGGGCCGCCCATGGCGCCGTCGCGGTCGATGTCGGTGTAAATGATGGCGGCGATCCCGGCGTCCTCGAACCGGCGGGCGAGGTCGGTGGCCTGCAGCTCGGTCGCCTCGGCCCAGCCGCGCGTGGCCACCAGCCCCGCGCGGGCGTCGAGCCCCACGGCCACGCGCCCCGGAAACGCCCGGGCTGCCGCGCGGACCAGGTCCGGGTTCTCCACTGCCGCGGTGCCGAGGATGACCCGCGCCACGCCCTTCTCCAGCCAGCGCTCGACGGTGCCCATGTCGCGGATGCCGCCGCCGAGCTGGCAAGGCACCTGAACGGCGGCAAGGATCGCCTCCACCGCCGCAACATTCTCGGGCCGGCCCGCGAAGGCCCCGTCGAGGTCCACGAGGTGCAGCCACCGGCACCCCGCGGCGGCAAAGCTGCGGGCCTGCGCCGCGGGGTCCTCGCCGAACACCGTGGCCGAGGCCATGTCGCCGCGCAGGAGCCGCACGCAGCGGCCCTCCTTCAGGTCGATGGCGGGATAGAGGATCATGGCGGCCCCTTTCGTTGCGCGTCCCTTGCCATGCCCGCCCCCCCTTGCCAAGCCGGCCTTGCCGGGGCGGGCCCATTGCAACCCCGCCACGCCTCGGGCAACAAGGCTGCGGCTCGGGACGGGAGAGACGCATGCCCCTCAAGGTCGCATTCCAGATGGACCCCATCGAGGCGGTCGACATCGACGCCGACAGCACTTTCCGGCTGGCCGAGGAAGCGCAGGCCCGCGGCCACGAGCTGTTCTACTACAGCCCGGATTCGCTGGTGTTCCACGCAGGCCGGGTGCTGGCGCGCGGCTGGCCCATGACGGTCGCGCGCAAGAAGGGCGCCCATGTGACCTTCGGCGCGGAAACCGAGGTCGACCTTGCCGACTGGGACGTGGTGTGGCTGCGCCAGGACCCACCCTTCGACATGCACTACATCACCACCACGCATCTGCTGGAGATGATCGCCGACCGCACCCTGATCATGAACGACCCGTTCTGGGTGCGCAACTCGCCGGAAAAACTGCTGGTCCTGCGGTTCGCCGACCTCACCCCGCCCACGCTGATCGCCCGCAGCCTGCCGGCCATCCGCGCCTTCAAGGCCGAGCATGGCGACATCATCCTGAAACCCCTGTACGGCAACGGCGGCGCCGGCGTCTTCCGCCTCGACCCGCAGGACCGCAACCTCTCGGCACTGCATGAACTGTTCGCCGGCTTCACCCGCGAGCCGCTGATCGCGCAGAAATTCCTGCCGGCCGTGGCCAAGGGCGACAAGCGTGTGATCCTCGTGGACGGCGAGCCCGTGGGCGCCATCAACCGTGTCCCGGCGGTGGGCGAGACCCGCTCCAACATGCATGTCGGCGGCCGGGCCGAGCCCACCACCCTCACCGACCGCGACCGCGAGATCTGCGCCCGCATCGGCCCGGTGCTGCGCGAGAAGGGGCAGGTGTTTGTCGGCATCGACGTGATCGGCGACTGGCTGACCGAGATCAACGTCACCTCCCCCACCGGCATCCAGGAACTGGAGCGCTTCGACGGCACCTACATCGCCGGCCGGATCTGGCAGGCGGTGGAGGCCCGGCGCGCCGCGATGTGACCCGCCCCGGCCGCCCCGGCGATCCGCAGAACCCCGCACATCGCAGCACAGCGGCCGAGGCCGCGCGCCCCGGGGCCGCACCCGATGCCGATGCCGCGCCAGGAATGGTCCGGTCGAGCCGGTTGCGCGCATCAGACACAGAAGCCACCGAGCGGTCCCACATGGACCAGCACCGGCCGCACGCGCCGCCGCAAGGCCCCGTTGCAGGGGGCCACGGAAACGACCCGCCCTGCCCGCAAGGCGGCAAGTCCCCCCCGGCCGCGACCGACAACCAAGAACCGCCGTTGCACACCGCGACAACGCAACGGCCGCCCCCTGGACCACCCGCACCGCCCAGCCTCCGCGCGCGTCTCGTCACCGCCCTGTCGCGCCGCATCGCACGGCCCGCCCTTGCGCGCCAGGCCGACCCGCAGGCCGCACGCGCGGACTTCCTGCGCATGGCAAGCCGGGTCGCACTCGACCCCCGCGGCGCGCTGTACCGTGAGGTTCCCGGCGGCCTTGGCGGCCGCCCCGCGCTGCGCGCATCGGTCCCGCCAGAGGACCGCGCGGGGCTGATCCTCTACCTCCACGGCGGGGCCTTCGTCATGGGCAGCCCGCGCACGCACCGCGCACTCGCCGCCCGCCTCGCCGCACGGGCGGGCATGGCGGCGGTCGTCCCCGACTACCGGCTCGCGCCGGAACACCCCTTTCCGGCGGCCCTCGACGACGCCCTCGCCGCCTACACCGCCCTCCTCGATCAGGGCCAGCCACCCGAACGCCTCGCGCTCGCCGGCGACAGCGCCGGCGGCGGGCTTGCCCTGTCGCTGATGGCCGAGGCCG
>SKMM01000102.1 GCA_007121055.1 Paracoccaceae bacterium
ACGGGGGCGGCGACGGCGGCGGGGTCGGCACGGTACTCGGCGGCGGGCCAGCGCGCGGCGAGGTCGTCGAAGGCCGCCTGCGTGCCCATCTCGGCGGTGAAGGCAAGGCCGCACAGCCCGTGTTCGGTCGCCATGGCGATGGCGGGGCCGTAGGGGGTGTCGACCGTGCCGTGGCGGATCACCAGCCCCGCGCCGGCGCGGGCGTAGCTGCCGGGCGTCATCGCCTCCCACCGCAGGAAGAGGTCGTGCAGCCGGCCCGTCCCCGACAGGCCCGCGCCAAGGGCGGCCTCCAGCGTGGAGTGCCGCCGGGCCAGCAGCCGGCGCGCGGCGTCGAGCGCCAGATACTGCTGGTAGTGCTTGGGCGAGACGCCGACCCAGCGGCTGAAGAGGCGCTGGAAATGCGCGGGGCTCATCCCCAGCCGGCCGGCCAGATCCTCGAGCGGGAGGGCCCCTCCGGCGGCGTCGATCTCGGCCAGGGCGCGCAGGATCACCCGGTAGTGATAGCCGTCGTCGGCCGGGGCAGTGGCCGGTGCAGTGGTCGGTGCAGTCATTGCGGTCTCCGCCTGCCCGGGGGGGCCGGGCCATGGTGCCCGGACTACCGCCGCGGCGGGCCGGGCGCGACCCGCTTCCTGCGCAATTCGCGCCCGGGCGGCGGGCTGCACGGGAAGGCCAGCGGATACCCGCAAAGGGGCGGCGTTTCGATCAGGCAAGCATATGATGGCCCGGCCACGGAGGGAAGCGCCAGAGCCCGGCGCACGGATCGGGTGGTCTGGAGGGCCGGCAGACTGAATAATTTTAGTGACTTGAGCGACGTCTCCTGCCTTGCGGCACCGTGGCGTGTCGGCGTCCAAGGTCGACGCCTGGACGACATCGACTGTCGGTGTCGCGCCGACCCCCGCCGAAGGCGAAACCGGCTTCAGCATCGTCCATGACCGCCCGTTGGTCGAGGAGGGGGCGGTCACCAACGGCCGTATCGCCGTCACCCCGCCCGAGGCGGAGTCGCCCGGCATCAAGGTACAGCCCGAGAGCTACAGCGATTCGGGGCCTCCGCCGCGCTTGGCCCTGTCTGGCTGCCTGATGACGTAGACCCCCGAGGCCCCCTGCACCTCCGAGTTCCAGTCGGGCAAGCGGATCAGGCAGCAGATGACCGGCCTCGGCCCGGTGGATCTGGTGGTCTACGTCACCCCGGGGGAGGAGACGAACGTCTACCAGGTCTTTGGCCGGCTCATCAACGCGACCGCCGAGACGCTGCTGGGCCTGACCATCGCGGTGGGCTTCGGGATCGGGGACGCGTTCGTGCGCGGAAGGGGGGGCGAGGGGCTGCTGGTCTCGCCCGATGTCCGGGGCACGCCGACCTCGGCGGCCGGGTCGCAATATCCGTTCGGGCTGTTCGGCGATGCCGCGACCAAACCCAATTTCACGATCAGCGGGGTCTTCGACGCCGTGCAGCGGGCGGGGCTGGAGATCGGCTATTCCGCGCAGCAGCTGATCAGCGGTGACTTCTTCGGCAGCCGCCAGGACCTGTTCGGCGGCTGGCTGTCGCAGGACCAGGTGCCCGAGGCCGCGGCCTGGGAGTTCGATGCCGATGTCGAGGCGCTGGTCATGGCCTGGCTGACCCCGGACGGGGTGTGGGAGTTGCGCCGCGACGTCGATCCCGGGACGGAGGAGCGGACCATCGACACCAGCATCAGCCTGACCGGCGATGATGTCCGGACGTTCGACACCCTCGCCGACCTGCGGAGCCATCTCGGGCTCGGGGAGGCGGTGATGCTGGAGCGACTCGAGGATCGGGCCCACCTGAACATCAACGTCGCGATCCAGATCGGGTCGAACGTGGAGGTCACGCAGGTCTCGCTGCGCACCACGGTCATGCCGAGTCCGCTGCCGGCCGGGGCGCCGCTGCTGATCGGCGGGGTGGGCCGCCGCTGGCCGTCCTGCGGCGGCGCCGCGCGCAGACCGCCTGAGGCCACCGACACGGACCTGCGCGGGCGCCCGGATCGGGGCTTGCGCAGGTCTTTTGCGCCATGCATGTCGGAGCCATGGCGCGCCAGCTCGATTATCCCGCCCTCCGGGCGATCTTTGCCCGCTTCGCCGCGGCGGAGCCGGAGCCGAAGGGGGAGCTCGAGCACACCAACGCCTTCACCCTGCTGGTGGCCGTGGCGTTGTCGGCGCAGGCGACCGATGTGGGGGTGAACAGGGCCACGCGGGGGCTGTTCGCCGTGGCCGACACGCCCGAAAAGATGCTGGCGCTGGGTGAGGAGGGGCTGATCGCCCATATCCGCACCATCGGGCTCTATCGCAACAAGGCCCGGCATGTGATGAAGCTCAGCCAGCGGCTGATCGACGATTTCGGCGGCGAGGTGCCGTCCTCGCGGGCGGCGCTGCAATCCCTGCCCGGGGTGGGGCGCAAGACCGCCAATGTGGTGCTGAACATGTGGTGGGGGATGCCCGCCCAGGCGGTGGACACCCATATCTTCCGCGTGGGCAACCGCACCGGCATCGCGGCGGGCAAGAGTGTCGAGGCCGTGGAGCGCGCCATCGAGGACCACGTTCCGGCCGAATACCAGCGCCACGCCCACCACTGGCTGATCCTGCACGGCCGCTACATCTGCAAGGCACGCAAACCGGCCTGCGGGGCCTGCCCCATCGCTGATCTCTGCCCATACGAGGACAAGACCGCATGAAACGCTTTCACGTCACCGGCATCGGCAACGCCATGGTCGACATTCTCAGCCACGCCGACGACCAGTTCCTGGCCGTCAATGGCGTCGGCAAGGGGGTGATGCAGCTCGTGGACATGGACCGGGCGGTGGCGCTCTATGCCCGGATCGGTCCGGCGCGCGAGGTCTCGGGCGGCTCGGCCGCCAACACCATCGCCGCGCTGGCAGCCCTTGGGGGTCGGACCGCCTATGTCGGCAAGGTCAAGGACGACCAGCTGGGCCAGATCTTCGCCCATGACCTGCGCGCGCAGGGAGCGGTCTACGAAACCCCCAAGGCGCCGAAATCCTCGGCCGCCGAAACGGGGCGCTGCATCGTGCTCGTGACTCCCGACGGCGAGCGGTCGATGAACACCTACCTCGGCGTCAGCGAGGATCTGGGGCCGGACGACATCGACCCCGAGACGGTGGCGGCGTCGGAGTGGCTGTATCTGGAGGGCTACCGCTTCGACGGGCCCGACAGCCACGCGGCCTTCGCCAAGGCCATCGAGGCCGTGAAGGGCGCGGGCGGCAAGGTGGCGCTGACGCTGTCGGACCCGTTCTGCGTCGAGCGTCACCGCGCGGCCTTCCGGTCGATGATCGGTGCCGATGTGGACCTGCTGTTCGCCAACCGCGCCGAGATCGAGGCGATGTATGGCGGCAGCTTCGAGGCGGCGATGCAGGCGGCCGCCGCCGAGGTCGCCATGGTCGCGGCCACCGACAGCGAGAACGGGGTGCATGTGCTGGCGGGCGGGGACCATTGGCACGTCCCTGCGGTGCCGACCCGGGTGGTGGACGCCACCGGTGCGGGCGACATCTTCGCCGGGGCCTTCCTGTGGGGGCTGACCCATGGCCACGACCCCGAGAC
>SKMM01000370.1 GCA_007121055.1 Paracoccaceae bacterium
ACTCCACCGTCACCGATTTCGCCAGGTTGCGCGGCTGGTCCACATCGGTGCCCTTGGCCACCGCCGTGTGATAGGCCAGCAGTTGCACCGGGATGGCGTGCAGGATCGGCGCCACGAGGTCGGGGGCCGCGGGCAGGGTCAGCGTGCGCCAGGGGCCGGGCCCGGCCTCGGCCGCGCCCGCGGCGTCCGAGATCAGCAGGACCCGGCCGCCGCGGGCCATCACCTCCTGCATGTTGGAGACGGTCTTGGCTTGGAGCGCGTCGTGGGGGGCGATCACCACCACCGGCACCTCCTCGTCGATCAGCGCGATGGGGCCGTGCTTGAGTTCGCCCGCCGCATAGCCTTCGGCGTGGATATAGCTGATCTCCTTTAGTTTCAGCGCCCCCTCAAGGGCCAGCGGATACATCGGACCGCGGCCGAGGAACAGGACGTCGCGGGCGCGGGCGATGTCCTGTGCCAGCCCCGCGATCTCGGCGTCATGGCTGAGGGCTGCGTTCACCAGCCCCGGCAACGCGCGCAGGGCGGCGAGGTGCCGGGCCAGCGCGGGCCCTTCCAGCCGCCCGCGCTGCTGGCCCGCGCGCAGTGCCATCAGCAGGAGGACCAGGAGCTGCGCCGTGAACGCCTTGGTGGAGGCCACGCCGATCTCGGCGCCCGCGTGGATCGGCAACGCGAGGTCGGAGTCGCGGGCGATGGAGGAGGTGGGCACGTTCACCACCCCAACCACCTGCCGCACCCGGCCCTGGACGTGGCGGAGGGCTGCGAGCGTGTCGGCCGTCTCGCCCGACTGGCTGACGAAGACGGCCATGGCGTTTTCCGACAGCACCGGGTCGCGGTAGCGGAACTCGCTGGCGATATCGATGTCGCAGGGCAGGCCCGCGAGCTGCTCGATCCAGTATTTCGCCACATGGCAGGCGTAATGCGCGGTACCGCAGGCCACCAGCGTCAGCCGGTCCACATGGCGGAAGTCGAGCGCCACCGGCAAGGCGATGCTGTCGCCGGCGAGGTAATGCTCCAGCGCGCCGGCCAGCACGCGGGGCTGTTCGGCGATCTCCTTGGCCATGAAGTGGCGATAGCCGGCCTTCTCGACCCGGGCGGCGTCCATCTCGATCCGGGTGGCGGGGCGGTTGGCGAGGCGGCCGTCTGCGTCGTGGATCTCGGCGCCGGCGCGGCGGATCACGGCCCAGTCGCCTTCCTCGAGATAGGTGATGCGGTCGGTGAGCGGGGCGAGCGCGATGGCGTCGGAGCCCACGAACATCTCGCCCTCGCCGTGGCCGATGGCCAGCGGCGAGCCGCGGCGGGCGGCGACGATCAGGTCGTCTTCGCCCTCGAACAGGAAGGCGAGTGCGAAGGCGCCTTCGAGGCGGGCGAGGGTGGCGCGGGCGGCCTCCACCGGCCCCATGCCAGCGTCGAGGTTGCGGCGGGTCAGCTGCACCACGGTTTCGGTGTCGGTGTCGCTGCTCTGCTCGTAGCCGTCGGCGGCGAGTTCGGTGCGCAGGGCGCGGTAGTTCTCGATGATGCCGTTGTGGACCACGGCGACGGGGCCGGCGCGGTGGGGGTGGGCGTTTTCCAGCGTGGCCGCGCCATGGGTGGCCCAGCGGGTGTGGCCGATGCCCGCGCGGCCCACGAGGGGCTCGTGCACCAGGAGGTCCGAGAGGTTGACGAGCTTGCCCACGGCGCGGCGACGGTCGAGCCGGCCGGCGTTGACCGTGGCGATGCCCGCGCTGTCATAGCCGCGGTATTCCAGCCGCCGCAGCGCCTCGAGGATGACGGGGGCGACCTCGTGCCGGCTCAGGATGCCCACAATCCCGCACATCGCTCAGGCCCTCCCCGTCCGCCCGGCGCGCAGCCGGGCCATCAACCGCGCGGCGAGGCCCGGCTTGTTGACCTGGCGGGCGCGGGCCACCGCCAGCGCGCCGTCGGGCACGTCCTCGGTGATCACCGAGCCCGAGCCGGTCATGGCGCCCTGCCCCACCCGCACAGGCGCGACCAGCATGGTGGCCGAGCCGATGAAGGCGCCCGCGCCGATCTCGCTGCGGTGCTTGGACACGCCATCGTAGTTGCAGGTCACCGTGCCCGCGCCGAGGTTCGCACCTGCACCGACCTCGGCGTCGCCGACATAGGTGAGGTGGTTGACCTTGGCGCCCTCGTCCAGCGTGGCGTTCTTGATCTCCACGAAATTGCCCACGCGGACACCTTCGGCCAGTTCCGCGCCGGGGCGGAGGCGGGCGAAGGGGCCGACGGTCGCGCCGCGGCTGACATGGCAGCCTTCGAGGTGGGAGAAGGAGCGGATGCGGGCCCCCGTTTCCACGGTCACGCCGGGGCCGAAGACGACGTAAGGTTCGACCGTGGCGCCGCCGCCGAGGGCCGTGTCGAAGGCGAAGAAGACGGTGTCGGGGCCCTGCAGCGCCACGCCATTGGCCACAGCCTCGGCGCGGGCGCGGGCCTGGAAGGCGGCCTCGGCGGCGGCAAGTTCCGACGGGGTGTTGATACCCAGCGTCTCGGCCTCCGCGCAGCGCACGACGCCGGCGGTCAGCCCGCGCTCGCGCCCCAGCGCCACGATGTCGGTCAGGTAGTATTCGCCTGAAGCGTTGGCGTTGCCTACCCCGGCGGCGAGGTCCATCAGCAGGCGCGCGTCGGCGCAGACGACGCCAGAGTTGCAGAGCCGGATTGCACGCTCGGCCTCGGTGGCGTCCTTCTGCTCGACGATCCGCTCCAGCCGGTCGCCGTCCATGACCAGACGGCCATAGCCGGTGGGGTCGGCGGCCTCGAAGCCCAACACCACCACATCGGCGCGGCTCCGGGCGGCCTGCAGGGCGTGCAGCGTATCCTCGCCGATGAAGGGTGTGTCGCCGTAGAGGACGAGCGCGTCGCCCGCGAAGCCTTCCAGCGCGGGAGCGGCCTGCAGCGCGGCGTGGGCCGTACCGAGCCGGTCGTACTGGCGGACAACCGCCACCTCCGGGTCAGCCTCGCGCGCCGAGGCCGCCACCGCCTCGGCGCCATGGCCTACGACGACCACGCGGCGCTCAGGCTCCAGGACGGCGCCCGCGCGCAGGGCGTGCCACAGGAGGGGCGCGCCTGCGAGCGGATGCAGCACCTTGGGCAGGTTCGAGCCCATGCGCGTTCCCTGCCCCGCTGCCAGTACGATCAGCGCCACGGCCATGTCGGCCCCCTTTTCCTGCCTCGGGTTCCGTATTACCGAGCCGGAGCAGCCCCGCAACCCGCGCCCGGGTCAACTCGCGTTGCGGGCGGAAACAGTTCGGGCCGGTGAGACTCGGCCGAAAGGAGCGCCATGCGCAGTGCGATCTTCGACCTCGACGGGACGCTGGTAGACACGAGTGCGGACCTGATCGCGGCGGCCAATGCCGCGTTGGAGGCGATGGGCGAAGGGGCGCCGCTCGATCCGGTACGGGATGCGGCCACGGCCTTTGCGGGGGGCCGGGCTATGCTGCGGCTGGGGCTGGAACGGCGGGGCCGGCCAATGGACGAGGCGGTGGTGGAAGCGCAGTACCCGGTGCTGCTGGCCGCCTATGAAGGGGCGATCGACCGCTACAGCCGACCCTATCC
>SKMM01000126.1 GCA_007121055.1 Paracoccaceae bacterium
GGCCGGCCGCGCACACCCGGCGGACGACTGTGCGCCACCCGGCGTCAGGGCGCGGCTTCCTCCACGATCACCAGATCGCGCTCGGCCGCCCCTCGGGCATGGGCCAGCGCCTCCTGATAGCGCGGCGATTCGTAGCAGGCGACGGCCGCCTCGAAGCTGGGAAAACGCGCGACGACGTTGCGCGGCCGGTCGCGCCCCTCCATCTGCCGATACCGCCCGCCGCGGGCAAGGAACACGCCGCCATGGGCCGCGATCGCCTCGGTCGCGATGGCGGCATAGCGGCCATAGGCCTCGGCGTCGGTGACCTCGACATGGGCGATCCAGAGCGCGCCCATCACATGCCCCCCAACACCGCCTCGACGGCGGCAATGGCCTCGGGCGCGCGTGCCGGATCGGCACCCCCGGCCTGCGCCAGATCGGGCCGACCGCCGCCCCCCTTGCCCCCCAGCGCCTCGGCCGCCGCGCGCACCAGATCGACCGCCGACACCCGGCCCGTCAGGTCGTCCGTCACGCCCGCGGCCACCGCCGCCTTGCCGCCCGTGTCCGCCACCAGCAGCACCACGCCCGACCCGAGCCGCGTCTTCGCCGCATCCACCAGCGCCGGCAGATCCTTGCCCGACACGCCCTCCAGCGTCTGGGCAAGGAACTTGACCCCCCCCACCTCGCGCGCCTGCGGCCCATCGCCCGACACGCCCATGGCCAGATCCCGCCGCGCCTGCGCCAGATCCGCCTGCAACTGCCGGTTCTCGGCCAGCAGCGCCGTCAGCTTCTTCGCCGCATCCTCATAGGTGGGCGATTTCAGCTGCGCCATCAGCGCCCGCAGCTCCCGCGCCTGCCCCTCCAGCCAGTCCAGCGCCGATTGCCCGCACAGCGCCTCGATCCGCCGCACCCCGGCGCTGGAGGCCTGGTCGGCCACGATGGCGAACGCCCCGATCTCGCCCGTGCGCGCCACATGGGTGCCGCCGCACAGCTCCAGGCTGTAGGTGTCGCCCGCCATGCCCTTGCCCGACCCCTCGGCCCGGCCCATGGACACCACGCGCACCTCCTCGCCGTACTTCTCGCCGAACAGCGCCACCGCGCCCAGCTCCCGCGCGGCATCGGGCGTCATCACCCGCGTCTCCACCGCCCCGTTCTGCCGGACAAAGGCGTTCACCTCCGCCTCCACCGCCTTCAGCTCCGCCTCCGACAGCGCCGCGGTGTGCGAGAAATCGAACCGCAACCGGTCGGGCGCGTTCAGCGAGCCGCGCTGCGCCACATGCTCGCCCAGATGGCGCCGCAGCGCCTCGTGCAGCAGATGCGTGGCCGAATGGTGCGCCCGGATCGCCCCGCGCCGCGCGGGGTCCACCGCCAGCTGCGCCGCCTGCCCCGGCTCCAGCCGCCCCTCGGTCACCTCGGCGAAATGGATGAACACCCCCTGCGCCTTCTTGGTGTCGGTGATCCGCGCGGCCCCCGTCTCGGTGCGCAGGGTCCCGGTGTCGCCCACCTGACCGCCCGATTCCCCGTAAAACGGCGTCTGGTTCACCACCACCTGCACCGACGACCCTGCCTCGGCGCCCTCCACCCTCGCCCCACCGGACACCAGCGCCAGCACCTGCCCCTCCGCTGCCTCGGTGTCGTAGCCCAGGAACTCCGTCGCCCCATGCGCCTCGGCCAGGTCGAACCAGACCGCCGCCTCCTTCGTCTCGCCCGAGCCCGCCCAGGCCGCCCGCGCCTGCGCCTTCTGCGCGGCCATGGCGGCGTCGAAGCCCTTGATGTCCACCCCGCGCCCCATCTCGCGCAGCGCATCCTGCGTCAGGTCCAGCGGAAAGCCATAGGTGTCGTAGAGCTTGAACGCCGCCTCGCCCGGCAGGGGGCTGCCCTCGGGCAGGCGGCCAAGTTCGTCCGAGAGCTGCCGCAGCCCCCGCTCCAGCGTCTGGCGGAACCGCGTCTCCTCCAGCCGCAGCGTCTCGGTGATCAACGCCTGCGCGCGGGTCAGTTCGGCGAAGGCCGCGCCCATCTGGCGCACCAGCGCCGGCACCAGCCGGTGCATCACCGGGTCCGCCGCGCCCAGCTGATGCGCATGCCGCATCGCCCGGCGCATGATCCGCCGCAGCACGTATCCGCGCCCCTCGTTCGACGGCATCACCCCGTCGGCAATGAGGAAGGACGTCGCCCGCAGATGGTCCGCAATCACCCGGTGATGCATCCGCCCCGGCCCGTCGGGGTCCGAGCTCGTGGCATGGGCCGAGGCCTCGATCAGCGAGCGCAGCAGATCCGTGTCGTAATTGTCGTGCTTGCCCTGCAGCACCGCGCCCACACGCTCCAGCCCCATGCCGGTGTCGATGGACTGCGCCGCCAGATCCTTGCGGCTTCCGTCCTCGTACTGCTCGAACTGCATGAAGACGAGGTTCCAGATCTCGATGAACCGGTCGCCATCCTCGTCCGGGCTGCCGGGAGGCCCCCCGGGGATGTGCTCGCCGTGGTCATAGAAGATCTCGGTGCAGGGCCCGCAGGGGCCGGTCGGGCCCATCATCCAGAAATTGTCGTTGGTCGGAATGCGGATGATCCGGTCATCCGACAGCCCCGCTGCCTTCTTCCAGATCGCCGCCGCCTCGTCGTCGGTGTGATAGACCGTGACCAGCAGCTTGTCCTTCGGCAGCCCGAATTCCCTGGTGATCAGGTTCCAGGCAAACGGGATCGCGTCTTCCTTGAAGTAGTCGCCGAAGCTGAAATTCCCCAGCATCTCGAAAAACGTGTGGTGCCGCGCGGTGTAGCCCACATTGTCCAGATCATTGTGCTTGCCCCCCGCCCGCACGCATTTCTGCGAGGTCGTCGCACGCCGGTAAGGCCGATGCTCCACCCCCGTAAAAACGTTCTTGAACTGCACCATGCCCGAGTTGGTGAACATCAGTGTCGGGTCGTTGCGCGGCACGAGCGGCGAGCTCTCCACCACCTCATGCCCCTCGCGCGCGAAGTAGTCGAGGAAGGTGGAGCGGATGTCGTTGAGGCTGGGCATGGTCGAAATCCTTCGCCTGCGGGCAATCGGGTCCGTTTAGGGCAAGCCCCCGGCCGGGGAAAAGCGGTTTTTCGGCCTCAGATGGCGTCCAGCGCCCCGCGCAGGTCCGCGATCAGGTCGCCGGGGTCCTCGAGGCCCACGCTCAACCGCACCAGCCCCGGCGTGATGCCCAGATGCGCCTTCTGCTCCTCCGGCAGCCGCTGGTGGGTGGTGGTGGCCGGATGGGTCGCGAGGCTCTTGGCATCCCCCAGATTGTTGGTGATGCGAAAGATCCCCAGCGCATCGAGGAACCGGAACGCGGCTGCCTGCCCGCCCGCCACCTCGATGGCCAGAAGCGTCCCGCCCGCCTCCATCTGGCGCGTGCACAGCTCATGCTGGGGGTGCGAGGGCAGGCCGGGATAGATCACGCGCGCAAGCTTGGGGTGCCCCTGCAGCGCCTGCGCGATGGCCAACGCGCCCGCCGCCTGCGCGCGGACCCGCAGGTCCAGCGTCTCCAGCCCCTTCAGCATCACCCAGGCGTTGAACGGGCTCAGCGCCCCGCCGGTGTGCTTCATGTAGGGCTCCACC
>SKMM01000201.1 GCA_007121055.1 Paracoccaceae bacterium
CGCCCAGGGCCATCACGCGATCTTCGATTTCCGGCCTCATGCGTCGACCTCCGCCTTGCGCGGGGCGCGGCGGCGCACGACGCGCGGCCGGGGCGCGGTGGGGGCCGCCAGCACCTCGGGCCTCACGTCCGGGGCGGCGGACGGCCGGACCGTTTCGGGGCGCGGCAGGTCGTGCAGGGACGACAGCAGCAGTTCCAGCCGCTGCACGGCCTCCTCGGCGCGCCGCGTCTGCGCCTCGAGCTGTTCCGACGAATCAGTGGCGGCGGTCTGCGCGCGGCCGAGCATCCGGGTCAGGTCATCCACCTGGGCCGAAAGCACGGCGATCGCCCCGCCCATCCCGGTCTCGAGCTGGGTCAACCGCTTCAGCCGGCGCGAAAGCACCATGCAGTAGGCCGCCGCGCCGATGGCGCCGGCGCCGAGCAATATATCGGCGATCAGGTCCATCCGGATCCCCCTTCAGTTCATCAGGAATTCGGTCACGAGCAGGTCGCGGATGCGCCCCTCGCCCGCCACCACCTGCATCCGGCGCAGCAGTTGCGCGCGGATGCGCAACAGCGCGCCCGGGGCGGCAAAGTCCTCGGGCTCCAGCGCGCGCAGGTAGCTGTTGAGCATGTCCAGAAGCCGCGGCATCAGCCGGGCCACCTCGGCCTCGTGGCCCGGTGCCACCTCCAGCGTGACGGCGAATCGCAGGACGCGGCCCTCCGCCGCGCCGCCGAGGCTCACCATGATCGGCGCGATCTCGAGGAACGCGCCGGTCTGGGCCGAATCGGCCTCCGCCCCGCCCCGTGCCGGGATCAGACCGTCGGCCAGACCGGTGTAGATGACGCCAAACGCCCCGGCGCCCAGCGCACAGGCCAGCGCCACACCCGTGATCAGGGGCATCGCCCCGCGGCGCGGCGGCGGGGGCGCGGTCTTGGCGGCGTCGGCCATGGCTGTCTCCTCGCTGGTCACCCCGGCTGTATAGGCCCCTGCCAACTAACCGATTGTTAAGCGCGCTGGGCGAAGAGGGGGCGACGCCGACAGGCAGAACGCCTGACGAACATTCTCGGAAAGGGAGGCGTGACGTGCAGCAGCTCATGTCAGTGTGGACGGGCTTGTCACCGCGGCGCCAGGCGATCGTGGCGGGCACGACCCTGGCGGTGTTCCTGGCCGTCCTGGGACTGGCGCGGCTCGCGGCGCAGCCGGGGATGGCGCTGCTCTATGCCGGGGTCGACGGCATGGCGGCGGGCGAGATGATGCAGGCGCTCGACGCGCGCAACATCCGCTACGAGGTGCGCGGCGACGCGATCTACGTGCCCGCGCCGGTGCGCGACGAAACCCGCATGATGCTGGCCGCACAGGGGCTGCCCTCGGGCGGCGGGCGCGGCTACGAGCTGCTGGACGGGCTGTCGGGCTTCGGCACGACCTCGCAGATGTTCGACGCCGCCTACTGGCGCGCAAAGGAGGGCGAACTCGCGCGCACCATCGTGGCAAGCCCCGCCATCCGGGCCGCGCGGGTGCACATCGCCCATGTCGCGGCCCAGCCCTTCCGGCGCGAGATCGCGCCGACCGCCTCGGTCACGATCACGCCCGCCGGCGGGGGCCTTCCCGCCGGGCAGGCGCGGGCCCTGCGCTTTCTGGTGGCCTCGGCCGTGCCGGGCATGCGCGCCGAGGATGTGGCCGTCATCGACGGCGTGTCCGGCACGATCCTGCAGGCGGAGGAGGCGGCGCCCGGGAACGGCTCGGACCGCGAGGCCGAGTTGCGCAAGGCGGTCGAACGGATCCTCGAGGCGCATGTGGGCCGCGGCCGGGCCGTGGTGGAGCTGAGCCTCGAGACGGTGACCGACACCGAATCGATCCGCGAACGCCGCATCGACCCCGACAGCCGCGTGCCGATCCTGTCCGAATCGGAGGAACGCACCAATCGATCCTCCGACACCCATGCGCCCGGCGTGACCGTGGCCAGCAACCTGCCCGACGGCGACGCCAATGCCGACGGCGGCCGGTCGGAAAGCCAGAGCGCCGAGACCCGCGAACGGGTGAACTTCGACATCTCCGAGGTCAGCCGGGAGCTGCACCGCGCGCCGGGCGCGATTCGCAGGCTCACCGTGGCCGCGCTGGTCGACGGCACGCGCGCGCCGGACGAGGGCGGCAGGATGGTGTGGCAGCCCCGCCCGGCCGAGGAGCTGGAGGCGTTGCGCGAGCTGATTGCCGCCGCGGTGGGCTATGATGCCGAGCGCGGCGACGTGATCAGCCTGAAATCGCTGCCGCTGGAGATGCCCCTGCCCGAGGGCAGCGAGGCGCCGACCTCCTTCTGGACCGGGCTCGACCCGATGACGCTGATCCAGCTTGCCGTGCTGGCGGCGGTCGCGCTGGCGCTGGGGCTGTTCGTGCTGCGCCCGATCCTTGCGGGCCGCACCGCCGATGCCGACGCCCTGCCCGCCCCCGACGATGCCGCGCCCGCAGGCGGCCTGCCCGGTCCCGCCCAGGTGCCGGCGCTGGGCAATATGGCCGCCCCCGACGGCGACGCGCTGCCGGCGCTCGCGGAGGCCCCGGCCGAGGGCGATGCCCCCGCCGAGGACCCGGTCCAGCGCCTGCGCCGCCTGATCGCGGAGCGGCAGGACGAGACCCTGCAGATCCTGCAGAACTGGATGGAAGACGCCGACGGGGGACGGACATGACCCGCAGCCACGCCGGCACGCGGGGCAGCCCTCGCGCCCGCGCACATCCTGGTGAACGCCATCGCCGCCTGCCCGCCCCCGCAGGAAAGGACGCCCCATGCCCCGGCCGGTGATGCTCGAAATCCTCCATGGCGCCCCACGGACGCGGGCCAGCGCCGGGCCCGACACCGTGGTGCTGGCGAAAGACGCCTTCGAGGAGGCCCGGCTTGCCTCCTACGAGGACGGCTACAAGGCGGGATGGGACGATGCCGTCGCCGCCGCCGAGGCCGATGGCGAAACGCTGCGCCGCGAGGTCGCGCAGAACCTCCAGGCGCTGTCCTTCACCTTCCACGAGGCGCGGGGCCATCTGATGGAGGGGGTTGGCCCGCTCCTCGACGCCATCTGCGAGCGGCTGCTGCCCGAGATCGCGCAGGCCGCCATCGGCGGCATCGTGCGCGAGACGCTGCTGCCGCTGGCCGGGCAGGCGACGGACCGCCCCGTGACGCTGGTGCTCAACCCCGCCGCCCGTCCGGCGGTCGAGAGCGCCCTCGCCGACGGCAGCGCCCCGCCGGTCGTGATCGTGGAGGACGCAGACCTGGGCCGGGCTGCCGTGCAGCTGCGCTCCGACACCGAGGAGCGCCGCATCGACCTCGATGCCGCGGTCGCCGAGATCCGCACCGCCGTCGCCGCCTTCTTCGCCGCCCGCCCTGACCCCGCCCCCCGGATCGTCCCCGAAAGCGCCCCCGAGACCGTCCTCGACCCCCAGGAGACCCTCAAACATGGATGACGCCATGCCCGACCCCGCCGGCCAGACCCGCCCCCGGACCGAGACGCCCTTCGCCCAGGTCCCCATCGAGATCATCGTCTCGGTCGGACGCGCCCACCCCACGGTGGGGGAGCTTCTGCATCTCGACCGCGAGGCGGTGCTGCCGCTCGACCGGCGGGTCGAGGATCCGGTGGACCTCTATGTCGGCGACCGCCTGATCGCCCGCGGCGAACTGATGGAGATGGACGGCGAGAATGCCGGACAGCTGGCCGTGCGGCTGACCGAACTCATGGATTTCGGCGGCAACCTGTGACCCTGCGCGCCCACACAGCCGGCCCCGCCGGGGCTCCCGTCCCGGCCGACCCCGGGGCTTTGGGGTGGCCCCGGCCCGTGCTGGCGCTCGTCCTGCTCACGCTTCTCCTCCTCGCCCCGCTGCCGGCCCTGGCGCAGACGCTCTCGCTCGACCTCGGAGACGACGCGTCCATGGCCACGCGGGCGATCCAGCTTCTGGTGCTGATCACCGTGCTCAGCCTGGTGCCGGGGCTTGCGGTGATGATCACCTGCTTTCCGTTCCTGGTGACGGTCTTTGCGATCCTGCGCCAGGCGGTGGGGCTGCAGGCCTCGCCGCCCAACATGCTGCTGGTGAGCCTGGCGCTGTTCCTGACCTGGTTCGTGATGGAGCCGGTGTTCCTGCAGGCCTGGGAGCAGGGGGTCTCGCCGCTGCTGGCCGGCGATCTGGAGATCGAGCCCGCGCTGGCCGCCACGCTGGAGCCGTTCCGGATCTTCATGGCCGGGCGGGTGGAGCCCGGCACCTTCGAGGCGCTGGCGGCCCTGCGGCCCGACCAGGAGGGCGCGACGCTGAGCCCCGATGCCAACCTCTCGGTGCTGGTGCCATCCTTCATGCTCAGCGAGATCGCGCGGGCGTTCCAGATCGGGTTCCTGATCTTCCTGCCCTTCCTGATCATCGACCTTGTGGTGGCCGCGATCCTGATGAGCATGGGGATGATGATGGTCCCGCCCGCCATCGTGTCGCTGCCGTTCAAGCTGGCGTTCTTCGTGGTGGCGGATGGCTGGGCGCTGATCTCGAACGCGCTGGTGCGCAGTTACTTCTGAGCCCGGCTTGATCGGGGGCGGGTTTCGCGCGATGGGACCCCATGCGTCCCCCTGCCCCCGATTTCAGCCGCGAGACCGCCGCCCATGCGCGGGGGGCGGTGCGGGTGGCCGGGGTGGACGAGGTCGGTCGGGGCCCCCTCGCCGGGCCGGTGGTGGCCGCGGCGGTGGTGCTGAACCCCGGGGACATTCCCGAAGGGCTGCGCGACTCCAAGGCCCTGGGGCGCGGTGCGCGGGAGCGGCTGGCCGCCGCGCTGCAGGAGCGCGCAGAGGTCGCGGTGGCCGAGGCCAGCGTGGCGGAAATCGAGGCGCACAATATCCTTCAGGCGGGGTTTCTGGCGATGACGCGGGCGCTGGGCGTTTTGCGGCCGGACCTGGCGCTGATCGACGGAAACCGGCTGCCGGAAGGGCTGCTGTGCCCGGCCGAGGCGGTGGTGGGCGGGGATCGGCGGGCGTTGTCCATCGCCGCGGCCTCGATCGTCGCCAAGGTGCGACGGGATGCGATCATGGCGGAGCTGGCCCTGCAACACCCCGGCTATGGGTGGGAGCGCAACGCGGGTTATCCCACGCCCGAGCACCGGGACGCGCTGCGCCGGTTGGGCGTGACCCCACATCATCGCCGCAGCTTTGCCCCGGTGCGCAACATCTTGTGTGAAGGACACGGCACAACCCGCTGATTCAGATAGAAATTGACGGCGAATCGCTTTTCGCGCACCTTGGCGAAAAACCAAGGGGCGTGACGGGATGGGCAAGGTCGAGGCGGGCGCAGCATTGCGCAACCGCATTCTCACGGGTGATTGCATCGAGCAGATGGCGGAGGTGCCGACGGCGTCGGTGGATCTGGTCTTTGCCGATCCGCCCTACAATCTGCAGCTGAAGGGCACGCTGCACCGGCCCGACAACAGCCGGGTCGACGCGGTGGATGCCGACTGGGACCGCTTCGCGAGCTTCGAGGCCTATGACGCCTTCACCCGCGCCTGGCTGGCGGAGGCCCGGCGCGTATTGAAGCCGGACGGCGCGATCTGGGTGATCGGGAGCTATCACAACGTCTTCCGGCTGGGCACGGCGCTGCAGGACACGGGGTTCTGGCTGCTCAACGACGTGATCTGGCGCAAGTCCAACCCGATGCCGAATTTCCGCGGCAAGCGGCTGACCAACGCGCATGAGACGCTGATCTGGGCCGCGCGCAGCGAGAAGGCGCGGTATACCTTCAATTACGAGGCGCTCAAGACGCTGAACGAGGGCGTGCAGATGCGCTCGGACTGGCTGATCCCGCTGTGTACGGGGCATGAGCGGCTGAAGGACGCGCAGGGCGACAAGGCGCACCCCACCCAGAAGCCCGAGGCGCTGTTGCACCGGGTGCTGGTGGCGACGACGAACCCCGGCGATGTGGTGCTGGACCCGTTCTTCGGGACCGGGACGACGGGGGCGGTCGCGAAGCGGCTGGGGCGCGACTGGATCGGGATCGAGCGGGACCCGGAGCATGCGGCGCGGGCGCAGGCGCGGATCGACCGCATCCGGCCGCTGGAGGCGGCTGTGGTGCAGGTCACGGGCTCGAAGCGGGCGGAGCCCCGGGTCGCGTTCGGGGTGCTGGTGGAGCGGGGGATGCTGCGGCCGGGGGAGGTGCTGACCTCGCCCCGGGGCGCGGCGGCGAAGGTGCGGGCGGATGGCTCGCTGATCACCGCGGAGCACCGCGGGTCGATCCACCAGGTTGGGGCGGCGCTGGAGGGGGCACCGTCCTGCAACGGGTGGACCTATTGGCATTTCAAGCGCGAGGGGCGGCTGATCCCCATTGATCTTTTGCGCCAGCAGATTCGGTCGGAGATGGCCGGCTCAGCCTGAGAGGGCGTAGGGGAGAAGGTCGCGGCGGTCGGGGTCGATGCGCAGGCGGCCCTCCAGCGGCGGGACGGAGCGCTGGTGGCAATCGCGGCGCTCGCAGATGCGGCAGGAGATGCCAATGGGCTCGAAGGCCGCGGGGCGGTTCAGGTCCAGGTCGTCGGCGTAGACGAGCTGGCCCGCGTGGGCGATCTCGCAGCCGAGGCCCAGGGCGAAGCGGCGCACGGGGGCGTGGAAGGCGCCGCCGGGTTTCGAGATGTCGCGGGCGAGGCAGAGGTAGCGCACGCCGTCGGGGGTCTCGGCCAGCTGGCGCAGGAAGCGGCCGGGCGTTTCGAACGCGCGGTGGACGTTCCACAGCGGGCAGGCGCCGCCGAAGCGGGCGAATTGCAGCTTGGTGGTGGAGTGGCGCTTGGTGATGGTGCCGGCCTGGTCCACGCGGACGAAGAAGAAGGGCACGCCGCGGGCGCCGGGGCGTTGCAGGGTCACGAGGCGATGGGCGACCTGCTCGATCGAGGCCGAGAAGAGGTCGGCGAGCCGCTCCAGATCGTGGCGGCAGGCGCGGGCGGCGGCGAGGAAGCGGCCATAGGGCATCAGCGCCGCGCCGGCGAAATAGTTGGCGAGGCCGACGCGGGCGATGGCGCGGGCGTCGGCCGATTGCAGGCGGGCGGTGTCGAGGGCGGCCTCCAGCAGCGGCGCGTGGAGCAGGAGCGCGGTCTGGTGGAGGAGCTGGAACCGGCGGGTGGCGGGGGTGGCGTGCTGCGCCAGCGTCAACCGGCGGGCTGCGGGGTCGTAGCGGCGCAGGGTGGCCGTGTCGGCCTCGGTCACCGTGATGCCGTGGTCGGCGAGGGCGGCGCGGGCGCGGGCCTCCACGCAGGTGTCGCCGGCGAAGGCCTCGGCCTCGCGGTCGACGGCATCGATGTAGTTGTCGCAGTAGTGGAAGAAGTCGCGGACCTCCTCCCAGGCCGACGGGCGCAGGGCGCCGTCGGAGCGGCCGAGGGCTTCGTCGAGGGAGGCGAGGCGCTCGTGGCTCTGGCGGTAGGCGCGGTGGAGGTCGAGGAAGGCGCGGGCGAGGGCGGGAGCGTTGGAGGCGACGAGGCGCAGGTCGGCGAGCGGGGGGGCGGCGTCGGCCATGACGGGGTCGGCCAGCGCCTCGCGCATGTCCGACACCAGCCGCTCGGCATCGCCGGAGGAGAGCTCGGTCACGTCGAAGCCGAACTCCTGCGCCAGCCCGAGGACCACGGCGGCGGAGACCGGGCGGTGGTTGTTCTCCATCTGGTTGAGATAGGGCAGCGAGACCCCGAGCTTGGCGGCATAGGCGCGCTGCGTCAGGCCCAGCCGGCCGCGCAGTTCGCGCAGCTTGGCACCGGCATAAAGCTTGGGGCTGGCCATGGAGTCACGCTTTGCAGGGGCCGTTTTGCAAAGCGTAGCCGCGGCGCGTTCAGCCGTAAAGCTGCCGCTCCCGCGCGATGACGTAGAGGATCGAGATCATCGCCAGCACCGCCGTCACCCACATGATCAGCACCAGCGGCAACGCCCCGCTGCCCGGCGTCAGGAGCGCACCCGCGAGGGCCGCGAGCGCCGCCCCGATGCCGATGGTGATGGCGCCCCCCAGCCCCGCCGCGGTGCCGGCAAGCCGCGGGCGCACCGACAGCATGCCGGCGGTGGCGTTGGGCAGCGACATCCCGTTGCCCACCGCCACGAAGATGAAAAGCCCGAAGAACGTGGCCGGGCCGTCCATCTGTATCAGCGTCAGCACGGTCATCAGGCTGAGGCCGAACAGGCTGAAGACGCAGCCCCACAGCACCATCCGGTTCACCCCCATCCGCACCGAGAACCGGCCCGAGACGAAGTTTCCGATGGCATAGCCCAGCGCCGGCGCCCCGAAGAAGATCCCCAGCCGCGACGGCGACAACCCGTAGACGTTGCTGCCCACGAAGGACGCGCCGCCCAGATAGGCAAAGAACGCCCCCGAGGCAAAGCCCGCCGCCGCGCAATAGCCCCAGAACCGGCGTGCGGTCAGAAGCTCGGGGTATTGCGCGAACTGCGCGCGGAAGCTGGTGGGCCGGGTGCGCGCCGTCTCGCCCAGATCGGCCCAGGCGAGGGCGAGGATCGCCACCCCGCAGCCCAGCAGCACGAGGAAGGAGGCCTGCCAGCCGAACGCCTCGTCCAGCGCGCCGCCCAGCGCCGGGCCGACCATCGGCACCAGCGCCATCCCCATGGTGACATAGCCGATCATCGAGGCCGAGCGCGCCTCGTCCACCATGTCGCGCACCACCGCCCGGCTGAGCACGATGCCGGCGACCACGACCGCCTGGCCCATGCGGAACAGCAGGAACATTTCGACCGTGGTGGCGACCAGCGTGCCCAGCGTGGCCAGGATGAAGATCGCCATCGCCCCCAGCAGGACAGGCCGGCGCCCCACCCGGTCCGAGATCGGCCCGATGAACACCTGCAGTACCGCATTGACCAGCAGATACAGCGACACCGACAGCTGCATCACCCGGTAATCGGTCTCGAACCACGCCGTCATGTTGGGCAGCGACGGCAGAAAGATGTTCATCGTCAGCGCCGTCATCCCTGACAGCAGCACGAGCGTGACGATGTGTGGCGGGGTGGTCCGGTCGAGAAAACGAACCTGCGGAGGGGCTTGCATCACCTCTCGTTAGGCGCGCCGGCGGGGAATGTCCACGCCCCAGTTGTGCTGCGCGGCAGCGTGAATTTGCGGATTTGCATTTCGCGTGAAGCACTGGCGTAATGCTATGCAAATTATCCGGAAACCGCTTTGCGCCCCGCCCGCGGGGCGCTAGGGTGCCGGAAACCACGGAGGGGGAGGGACCGCCTTGCACGACATCCTGCAGGAACTCGCCGACCGCCGCGAAGCCGCACGGCTGGGCGGCGGCGCACGCCGGATCGAGGCGCAGCATGCCAAGGGCAAGCTGACGGCACGGGAACGGATCGAACTCTTGCTGGACGCGGGCTCGTTCGAGGAATTCGACACCTTCGTCGCGCACCGCTGTACCGATTTCGGGATGGAGCAGAGCCGGCCCTGGGGCGACGGGGTGGTCACCGGCTGGGGCACGGTCAATGGCCGGCTGGTCTATGTGTTTGCGCAGGATTTCACCGTGTTCGGCGGGTCGCTGTCGGAAACCCATGCGCAGAAGATCTGCAAGATCATGGACATGGCGATCCAGAACGGCGCCCCCATCATCGGCATCAACGATTCAGGCGGCGCCCGCATCCAGGAAGGCGTGATGAGCCTCGCCGGTTATGCCGATGTGTTTCAGCGCAACATCATGGGCTCGGGCGTGGTGCCGCAGATCAGCCTGATCATGGGCCCCTGCGCGGGCGGCGCGGTCTATTCCCCGGCGATGACCGACTTCATCTTCATGGTGCGCGACAGCTCCTACATGTTCGTCACCGGCCCGGATGTGGTGAAGACGGTCACCAACGAGGTGGTGACGGCAGAGGAACTGGGCGGCGCCCACACCCACACGACCAAATCCTCCGTGGCCGACGGCGCCTATGAGGATGACCTCGAGCTGCTGGCCGAAACCCGCCGCCTGATCGACTTCCTGCCCGCGTCCAACCGCGAAAAACCCCCCGTTCGGCCCTTCTTCGACGACCCCCAGCGGGTGGAGCCGAGCCTCGACACGCTGGTGCCCGACAACCCCAACCAGCCCTACGACATGAAGGAGCTGATCACGAAGGTCGCCGACGAGGGCGATTTCTTCGAGATCCAGGAAGGCTTTGCCCGCAACATCATCACCGGCTTCATCCGGCTGGAGGGCGCGACCGTGGGGGTGGTGGCGAACCAGCCGATGGTGCTGGCGGGCTGCCTCGACATCGACAGTGCGCGCAAGGGCGCGCGCTTCGTGCGCTTCTGTGACGCATTCGAGATCCCGATCCTGACCTTCGTGGACGTCCCGGGCTTCCTGCCCGGCACCGCGCAGGAATACGACGGCATCATCAAGCACGGCGCGAAGCTGCTGTTCGCCTACGGCGAGGCCACCGTGCCGAAGGTCACCGTCATCACCCGCAAGGCCTATGGCGGGGCCTATGTGGTGATGGCCTCGAAACACCTGCGGGGCGATTTCAACTATGCCTGGCCCACCTCCGAGATCGCCGTGATGGGGGCCAAGGGGGCGGTGGAGATCCTCTATCGGTCCGAACTGGAGGATCCCGAGAAGATCGCGGCACGGGTGCAGGACTACGAGGACCGCTTCGCCAACCCCTTCGTCGCCGCCGAGAAGGGGTTCATCGACGAGGTGATCATGCCCCAGTCCACCCGCCGCCGCGTCTGCCGCGCCTTCGCCAGCCTGCGCGGCAAGAAACTGTCGAACCCCTGGAAGAAGCACGACAACATCCCGCTGTGACCGCCCCGCGGCATGAGGCCAGAGTTGCACCACGACGAGGACCCGCGCATCCGCCTGATCGCCCGGCTGGCCTTCGCCGCCGGCATCGCCTTCGCGATCCTGGTGGCCGCCATCGCGCTGGCGCCGCGGGCCGAGCCGCAGGCCCTGCCCGAAGGTCCGCTCGAGGTCCCCTCGCGGCAGACCGTCACCCTGCAGGAGGCATTCTGGGAGGAGCAGGAGGACGGCGCGCTCTGGCTGCGGCTGCGCTTCGTGGCGCCCCGCATCGGCTCGGGCCCGGGCGAGTACGGCTTCGACGTGGTGGAATGGGACATGGCGCATCTGTGCGAGACGCTCGGCGTCCCCTGGGCCGCCGAAGGGGGCGCCGAGCTCATCGTCGTGTCCTTCGCGGCAGCGCCGGTCGAGTTCGGCGCGACCTCTCCGGACATCGCACAGTTCTTCGAAGCCTACCGCCCCGTGGACGGCGAATGCGTCTGGGAGGAGTTCTGATGCCCGGACCCACCCTGCGCCCCGGCCGGAGGGCAGGCGCATGCTGAAGCACCGCGGCTTTCCGGGCCGGCTCGCCGGCACCGACTTCCAGTTCACCATCCGCCGGGCCAACCCCCGCGGCGTGACCCCGCTCAAGGCCCGCCCCCGCCACGCCGACCGCAAACCCGCCGACCGGCGCGCCGACGCGGCCTTTCTCGCCGCCCTGATAGAGCACTTCGGGGACGCGCCGTTCGAGCGCGGCAACCTGGACGCGGGCCGGCTGGGCTGGCTTCTGGGCCGCGAGGTGCTGCCGGTGGACGACCCCCTCGACCCCGAAAGCTATGGAGCGCTGTTGCGGGTGGACCTCGACGCCGCCCGCGCGAGCTTTCCCGACCTGTTCGAGGAGGAGGCGCCATGAGGGGCGGACGCCAGGGGCCCGTCGGGGCGGCATGTTCACGTCCCCGTTCTTGCGGAAGAGGGCAGCGGAGCGGTAAGGTCGATACCGGAATCGTGATCTCAACCGTGGGGCCACACCGATGCGCGCGATCCTCCTCGCGGGAGCCGCTGCTTCCGTCCTCCTCCTCGCGGCCTGCGTCACCGCAGACGGCTGGCAGGGCGAGGTCCGCCCCTTCGAATTCTGCCAGGCCAATCCGCAACTTTGCGAACGCTGAGCCGGCCACCAGCCCGACTTGCCGCCTGGCCCCCAGCATCGGGGAACCGATCGGCCGGATGCGCGTTGACACGGCATCCGGAACAGGCGGGGTGACCCCATGCGAAAGATTTCCCTTGCGGGCGCTGCGGCGTCCGCCCTTCTCCTTGCGGCCTGCGGCGATACCGTTGGCGAGCAGGCGCTGTTCGGCGGCGCTGCGGGCGTCGGGGCCGCGGCCGTCACCGGGGGCGACCCCATCATCGGCGGCGCGGTCGGCGCCGGCGGCAACATCGCCTTTTGCCAGCTCAACCCGGGTGCCTGCCGCCGCTGAGGCGGCGCACACGCGCATCCAGATCCAACCACATGGCGCCGCTCCTGCAGGGGGCGGCGTCTTTCTGCGTGCCGAGGCGGCCACGCGCATTCCACGGGAGGTCCGATGTTCAAGAAGATCCTGATCGCGAACCGGGGCGAGATCGCCTGCCGTGTCATCAAGACGGCACGGCGCATGGGCATCGCGACGGTGGCGGTCGCCTCGGACGCCGACCGCAAGGCGCTGCATGTCCAGATGGCCGACGAGGCGGTGCTGATCGGCCCGGCGCCGGCCGCGCAGTCCTATCTGGTGATCGACAGGATCCTGCAGGCGATCCGCGACACCGGCGCCGAAGCCGTCCACCCCGGCTATGGCTTCCTGTCCGAAAACCCCCGCTTCGCCGCCGCGCTGGAGGAGGCGGGCGTCGCCTTCATCGGCCCGCCCCAGCGGGCCATCGAGGCGATGGGGGACAAGATCACCTCCAAGAAGCTCGCGGCCGAGGCGGGCGTGTCCACGGTCCCGGGCTACATGGGTCTGATCGCGGATGCCGAGGAGGCGGTGAAGATCGCGGGCGAGATCGGCTATCCGGTGATGATCAAGGCCTC
>SKMM01000200.1 GCA_007121055.1 Paracoccaceae bacterium
GACAAGAGGATGCGATGTTCGTCAGTCCCGCCTATGCCCAGGATGCCGGCGCCGCCGGCGCCTTTGTCAGCCTGCTGCCGCTGATCCTGATCTTCCTGATCATGTGGTTCCTGCTGATCCGACCGCAGCAGAAGAAGCTGAAGGAACACAAGGCGATGGTCGACGCGCTGCGGCGCGGCGACCAGGTCGTCACGCAGGGCGGGCTGATCGGCAAGATCACCAAGGTCAAGGAAGACGGCGAGATCGAGGTGGAGATCGCCCAGGGCGTGAAGGTGCGCGTGCTGCGGCACACCATCCAGAACGTTCTGTCCAAGACCGAGCCGGCCGCCGAGGCCTGACGCCCGCCACGGCGGACCGACCTGGCTTTGTGTCGGCGGCTACGGGCCGCTGAGGGGGAGTTGTGATGCTCTACATCCCGATGTGGAAGCGCGTGATGATCTGGAGCCTCGTGGCTCTGGGCCTCATCTTTGCCGCGCCCAACCTGTTCTACGACCGGGTGGAGCGCCACAACGATGCGGTGCGGACCATCGAGGCGCAGGGGCCCACGGCCGAACTGGAGGCCGAGCGCGGGCTGTGGCCGGACTGGCTGCCGTCCAACATCGTGAACCTCGGCCTCGACCTGCGCGGCGGCGCGCATCTGCTGGCCGAGGTGCAGGTCTCGGACGTCTATGCCAACCGCATCGACGCGCTGTGGCCCGAGGTGCGCGACGCGCTGCGCGACCAGCGCGAGGCGGTGGGCAATGTGCGGCGCGTGCCCTCGGACGATCCGGCCGAGCTGCGGGTGCAGATCTCGGAGCCGGCGGGGATGCCCCAGGCGCTGGAGGCGGTGCGCGATCTGGCGCGGCCGGTGTTCACTTTCACCGGGACCGGGGCGCGCGATCTGGAGATCCGGTCCGAGGGCGATGAGATCATCGTCACCCTGTCGGCCGCGGAGCGCACCGCCACCGACGACCGGACCATGCAGCAGTCGCTGGAGATCATCCGCCGCCGGGTGGACGAGGCCGGCACGCGCGAGCCCACGATCCAGCGGCAGGGCACCGACCGGATCCTGATCCAGGTGCCCGGCATCGGCTCCGCGGCCGAGCTGAAGGAGCTGATCGGGACCACCGCCCGGCTGACCTTCCACCATGTCGAAGGGACGGCGAGCAGCGCCGACGAGCCGCCCGGGCCGGGCAACATTCTCGTGCCCTCGGCCGACGAGCCAGGCCGCTACTACATCATGCAGCAGTCGCCGGTGGTGACGGGCGAGCAGCTGGTGGACGCGCAGCCGGCCTTCGACCAGAACAATCGCCCCGCCGTGAACTTCCGGTTCAACGCGCAGGGCGGGCGCGCCTTCGGCGAATACACCGCAGCCAATATCGGGCGGCCCTTCGCCATCGTTCTGGACAACGAGGTGATCTCGGCGCCCACCATCCAGAGCCACATTCCCGGCGGGAGCGGCATCATCACCGGCCGCTTCACGGTGGAGGAATCGACGCAACTGGCGGTGCTGCTGCGCTCGGGCGCGCTGCCAGCCGAGATGATCTTCCTCGAGGAACGCACGGTGGGCCCCGAGCTGGGGCAGGACAGCATCGACGCGGGGCAGGTCGCGGCGATGGTGGCGCTGGCGGCGGTGCTGGGGTTCATGATCCTCAGCTACGGGCTGTTCGGGATCATCGCCTGCGTCGCGCTTCTGTTCAACATCTCGATGATCTTTGCGCTCCTGTCGGTGGTCGGGGCGACCCTGACGCTGCCGGGGATCGCGGGGATCGTGCTGACCATAGGGATGGCGGTGGACGCGACCGTGCTGATCTTCGAGCGCATCCGTGAGGAGCTGAGAACCGCCAAGGGCCCGGCGCGGGCCATCGAGCTGGGCTTCGAGAAGGCGCTGTCGGCGATCCTCGACGCCAACATCACCACCTTCATCACCGCGACGATCCTGTTTGCCATGGGCTCTGGGCCGGTGCGCGGTTTTGCCGTGACGCTGGGGCTGGGGATCCTCACCTCGGTCTTCACCGCGATCTTCGTCACCCGCACCATGATCGTGATGTGGTTCGAATACCGCCGCCCGCGCACCGTCGCGCTCTGACCCCCAGGTTCAGCCGAAAGGCCCGCACATGTATCGCCTCAAGCTCGTTCCGCAGGACACCGCGATCGATTTCTTCCGGTTCTGGCGCTACACCTTCGGCGCCTCGGCGGTGGCGATGGTGCTGTCGCTGCTGATCTTCGCCATTGTCGGGCTGAATTTCGGCATCGATTTCCGCGGCGGCACCTCGATCCGGACCGAGGCCGCGCAGCCGGTGGATGTCGGCGCCTATCGCGACGCGCTGTCGCCGCTGGCGCTGGGGGATGTGGCGATCACCGAGGTGTTCGACCCCACCTTCCGCGACGACCAGAACGTGGCGCTGGTGCGCATCCAGGCCCAGGAAGGCGAGGAGAGCGTGAGCCCCGCGGTCGTGGCCGAGATCGAGGCGGCGTTGCAGGCGCTGGACCCGAGCCTGCGCTTCACCTCGGTGGAGTCGGTGGGGCCCAAGGTGTCGGGCGAGCTGATCCAGAGCGCGATCATCGCCGTGGCGCTCGCGCTGGCGGCGGTGCTGTTCTATGTCTGGATCCGGTTCGAGTGGCAGTTTTCCGTGGGCGCGGTCGCAGCCCTCGTGCATGACGTCGTGCTGACCATCGGGATCTTCACCATCCTGCAGATCCGCTTCGATCTGGCGATCATCGCTGCACTCCTGACCATCGTGGGCTATTCGCTCAACGACACGGTGGTGGTCTTCGACCGGGTGCGCGAGAACCTGATCAAGTACAAGAAGCGCCCGCTGAAGGAGGTGCTGAACATCTCGGTCAACGAGACGCTGAGCCGGACGGTGATGACCTCGGTCACCACCCTCTTGGCGCTGATCGCGCTGTTCGTGCTGGGCGGCGACGTGATCCGCGGCTTCGTGTTCGCGATGATCTGGGGGGTGGTCGTGGGGACCTATTCGTCGGTGTTCGTGGCCTCGGCGGTGCTGTTGTGGCTCGGGGTCACGCGGGACTGGTCGAAGACCAGCGACGACAAGCCCGGCACGCAGTTCACCACCGCCAAGAAGGGCGGCTGAGGCCGCACGGCAGGGGAGGGCCCCATGCAGCTCAATCCGGTGCCCTATGGCGGGCTGAAGCCGATCGAGGGCTACGGCCCGGGGTTCTTCCGCATCGGCGGGGAGGTCTGGCAGGGGCCGGTCCTGGCCTTTGCCGACCGGGTCGAGGCCTGGGGCGGGTTCGAGGATCTCGAGCGGTTGCAGGCGCTGGCCGGTCAGATCGACGTGCTGTTCGTGGGTACGGGGGCGGATATCGCGCCCCTGCCCGGGCAGTTCCGCCGGGCGCTGGAGGAGGCAGGGGTCGGCGTGGAGATGATGGCCTCGGCCACCGCCTGCCGCAGCTACAACGTTCTGCTCTCCGAGGGCCGGCGGGTGGCCGTGGCGCTGTTGCCGGTCGAGTGACGCGAGAGGCTGGCGCGGGTGGGGCCGGCGGGCCGCCCGCAGCGCGCCGCGTCCGGGTCACGCCCACCCGCCCACC
>SKMM01000416.1 GCA_007121055.1 Paracoccaceae bacterium
CCAGCTCCCCCAATCCGTCCTGAAAGGCCGAACGCCCATCGACGCTCTCAAGGACTGGCAACGTCAGCGGCCGGAACTCTTCAGGAAAAGACCGTATAATCACACGGGATGTGACAGCTAGCTTCAAGAACCCTTTCAGTTCTGGAGCGGCAACAATGGCTGTCATGCTCAAATCCAAATCTTCAAGGGCGGTCAGTCCCGCAAGCAAGGCCGTATTGGTTATTGCGGTATTGGCAAGATTGAGAACTTTCAGTTTCTTGAGACCAGAAATTGCTGAAAGCCGGTTTACCTTGGTCCGACTCAAGTGGAGTTCTTCGAGCGCGGGCAGGGATCGAAGTGCGTCAATCTCCGATAGTCTTGGGCTTGTGAATATGGAAGTGCTCTCCCAGGGTACTTTGGAAAAATCACCCATTTCATTTCGGTCGCCGGCAAAGAGGCGGCGGAGAGTAGTTGCTGCGGCCAACTCTTGGGGAAGCGCCTCCAGAGCGGGGAGATCGCTGAAATCGAGGGTATCGCCGCCCTCTTCGACGAGGGCGGCGATGCGGCGGACCGCCTCGGCATGGGCGGCTTTGGAGTCAGTGAACCACGCCTTGGGGTCGTCAGCCGATGGCATCGTTGCAGCGGGCGCAGGTGGCGGGGTGGGGGTGGCGGCCGACGTCCGGCAGGATCTTCCAGCAGCGCTGGCATTTGGTGCCCTCGGCCTTCTCGAAGACCACGCCGATGCCGGGGGTTTCGGGGAGGCGGAAGGCCTCGGCCGGCATCGGGTCCTTGGTCAGCGAGATGGCGGACGTGATGCAGAGGTCGGCGAAGTCCACCGTGCGCAGCGTGGCGAGCAACTCGGGGTCGCGGATGTGGACCACGGGGGCTGCCTCGAGGCTGGCGCCGATGACCTTGTCGCGGCGCTGGATCTCGAGGGCGGCGGTGACCACGCGGCGGGCCTGGCGGAGGCCGGCCCATTTCGCGGCAAGGCCCTCGTCGCGCCAGTCGGCGGGCGTGTCGGGGATGTCCTGCAGATGCACGCTGCCGTCGTCCGAGGGGAAGCGGGCGAGCCAGACGTCCTCCATGGTGAACACCAGCACCGGGGCGAGCCAGGTGGTCAGGCGGTGGAACAGCAGGTCCAGCACGGTGCGGGCGGCGCGGCGCCGCAAGGAGTCGGCGCGGTCGCAGTAGAGCGCGTCCTTGCGCACGTCGAAGTAGAAGGCCGACAGGTCCGAGGTGGCGAAGGTGAAGAGCTTCTGGAACACGCCCTGGAAGTCGTAGGCGGCATAGCCCTCGCGCACGGCCCCATCGAGTTCGGCCATCCGGTGCAGCACCCAGCGCTCCAGTTCCGGCATGTCGGTGGGGGCGACACGCTCGGCCTCCGAAAAGCCTGAGAGGTTGCCCAGCAGGAACCGCAGCGTGTTGCGCAGGCGGCGATAGCTGTCGGCCACCCCCTTCAGGATCTCCGGCCCGATGCGCAGATCCACCGTATAGTCCGACTGCGCCACCCACAGCCGCAGGATGTCGGCGCCGTTCTGGCGGATGACGTCTTCGGGCGCGACGGTGTTGCCCAGCGACTTGGACATCTTCATGCCCTTCTCGTCGAGGGTGAAGCCGTGGGTCAGCACCCCGCGATAGGGCGCGCGGCCCAGCGTGCCGCAGGCCTGCAGCATCGAGGAATGGAACCAGCCGCGGTGCTGGTCGGTGCCCTCCAGATACAGGTCCGCGATGCCGTCCTCGGTGCCGTCTTCGCGGTCGCGCAGCACGAAGGCGTGGGTGGAACCGGAATCGAACCACACGTCGAGGATGTCGAACACCTGCGCGTAATCGCTGGGTTCATGCAGGCCGTCGAGCATGCGTTCCTTGAAGCCGGGTGTGTACCAGGCGTCCGCGCCCTCGGCCTCGAAGGCTGCGATGACGCGGGCGTTGACGCGGGGGTCGCGCAGCAGGAAGTCGGGGTCGTCGGGGCGCGCGCCCACCCTGGTGAAGCAGGTCAGCGGCACCCCCCAGGCGCGCTGGCGGCTGAGCACCCAGTCGGGCCGGTTCTCGATCATCGAATGGAGCCGGTTGCGGCCGGTGGGCGGGGTCCAGGCCACCAGCTTGTCGATGGAGGTCAGCGCGCGGGCGCGGATCGTCGCCCCATGCTCCCCCTTGCCGTCATCGAGGGGCGCGTCGATGGCCACGAACCATTGCGGCGTGTTGCGGAAGATCAGCGGCGCCTTGGAGCGCCAGGAATGGGGGTAGGAGTGTTTCAGCCGGCCGCGGGCGAACAGCGCCCCCACCTCCTGCAGCCTGGCGATGACGGCGGCGTTGGCGTCGCCCTCCTTGCCCTTGGGGGTGATGATGACCTTGCCGCCGAAAAACGGCAGGTCGGGGCGGAAGGAGCCGTCCTCCAGCACGTTGTGGGTCATCGGCAGGCCGTATTTCCGGCCGATCTGGTAGTCGTCGTCGCCGTGGGAAGGCGCCGTATGCACGAACCCCGTGCCGGCGTCGTCGGTGACATGCTCGCCTGGAAGCATGGGCACCGAATAGTCCCACTCGCCATTGTCGGCGAGGCCCGCGAAGGGGTGCGCGAGCATCAGGCCCGTCAGCTCCCCGACGGACACCCCGCGCAGCTTGCGGAAGCCCCCGGCGCGGGCGGCCGAGAACACCTCCTCGGCCAGCTTGTCGGCGAGGATCACCTTGTCGCCGGGCCGCGCCCAGTTGTCCTCGGGCGCCTCGGTGACCTCGTAGAGGCCGTAGGCGATGGCCGGGTTGAAGCAGACCGCCCGGTTCTGCGGGATCGTCCAGGGGGTGGTGGTCCAGATCAGCACGGGCAGGCCCCGCAGGTCCCCCTCGGACACCACGGGAAATTTCACCCAGACCGTGTGGCTCTGGTGGTCGTGGTACTCGACCTCGGCCTCGGCCAGCGCGGTCTTTTCCACCGGCGACCACATCACCGGCTTGGAGCCCTGGTAGAGGCTGCCGTTCATCAGGAAGGTCATGAACTCGGCCGCGATCACCGCCTCGGCGTGGTAGTCCATGGTCAGGTAGGGATCGGACCAGTTGCCGATGACGCCCAGGCGCTGGAACTCGGCGCGCTGGATGTCGATCCAGCCTTCGGCGAAGCGGCGGCATTCCTGGCGGAAATCGACGACCGGGACGGCGTCCTTGTCGCGGCCCTTGGCGCGGTACTGCTCCTCGATCTTCCACTCGATGGGCAGGCCGTGGCAGTCCCAGCCGGGCACGTAGCGGGCGTCATGGCCCAGCATCTGGCGCGAGCGCACCACCATGTCCTTGAGGATCTTGTTGAGCGCATGGCCGATGTGGAGATGGCCGTTGGCGTAGGGCGGGCCGTCATGCAGGGTGAATGGCGGGCGGGGGGTGCCCTGGGCCGCGGCCTCGGCGGCCCTGGCGCGCAGGCGGGCATAGACGCCGAGACGCTCCCAGCGGGCCAGCCACTCGGGTTCGCGGGCGGGCAGGCCCGCGCGCATGGGGAAATCGGTGGCGGGCAGGAACAGGGTGTCGCGGTAATCGGGGGCAGTGGCGGTGTCGGTGGGGCCGG
>SKMM01000365.1 GCA_007121055.1 Paracoccaceae bacterium
CTTGCCCCACTGCGCCCCGTGGACACGCTGCTGGACTGAGCCCCCCTGGCCGCAGGTACACGCCCGGCCGTCAGGCCTCGCCCGAGGCCGCCGCGGCGAACAGCGCGCAGCTTGCCTGCAGAAAGCGCCGCCGGCGCGCCGGCGCCTCCATCATCAGCTCATGCTCGGCGCCGGGATAGACCTCGTGGCGACCGCCCGGCCAGGCGGCCATGCGGGCGGCGACCGCATCCGGGGCCACGATCTTCTCCCGCCCGCCGATCCCGGCATAGGCGGGCAGATCCGGCGAGGGCAGCCGCGCCAGCGCCGCCATCTCGGCCAGCGCCGCACTCAGCCAGCCCAGCGTCGGCGCGCCCAGCGCCAGCTCCGGGTGGCGGCGGACCTGCGCCTGCATCCGGTCGAACTCGGCGCGGTCCGTGGTCAGGATATTGTCGTCGAAACTCGCCGTCGCGAGGCTGAAATCCTCGCGCTCCCCCGGCACCGCCCGCCCGTCGCGCCGCCCCAGCCGCAGAGCAAACCCCGCGCGCCGCAACACCATGTCGAGCCCCCGGCCCAGCGGCAGCCCCCACATCGGCGCCGAAAACGCCACCGCCGAGACCGGCAGCGGTGCAGACCCCACCAGAGCCCGCAACGCGATGCACCCCCCCATGGAATGCGCAAGCGCCATCCAGGGCCGCGCCAGCCCCAGCCCCTCCGCCGCCGCCACCAGCGCCGCCACATCCGCCTGATACTCGGCAAAGCTGCGCACATGGCCCAGCGCCGGGTCCGGCCCCAGCCGGTCCGACAGCCCCTGCCCGCGCCAGTCGACCGTCAGCACCCCCCAGCCCGCCGCCGCCAGATCCGCGGCCACCGTGCCGTATTTCTCCACCACCTCCGTGCGGCCCGGAAACAGCAGCACCGTGCCCCGCGTGCCCTCGGACCAGAGGCCCGCGCGCAGCCGCACGCCATCGGCACTGCGCAGCCAGAACGCGCGCCCCCCCTCCGGCCCGCCCGCGCCCTCGGCAAACAGCGGCGCGGCGTCCACGCGGCTCAGCCCATCCGACCGGCAAGCCGCATCGCCAGCCCCATGTCGCCCTCGATGGACAACTTGCCGGACATGAAGGCCATGGTCGGGCTCAGATCGCCCTCGAGGATGGCGCGGAAGGTCTCGACCCCGGCGGTCAGCGTCACCTGCGCCTCATCGTCGCCCACCCGCACGCCGTCCTCGTCCACGATCACCGCGCCCTCCTCGCCGATCACGAATTTCGCCGTCCCGTCGAAGCCGTCGCCGAACCTGGCCCGCATCGCCTCCACGGCCTTCTCGATCACGTCGCTCATTGCCTGGTCTCCCTGCCACTGCGTCGCCCGAAAGTGAGGGCGCCCGCACACGCTGCCCCTCGCCTTTTTCCGGCGGACTGCTATCCTTTCCACCATGACCCGGTTGCGCCCCAGCCTCAATGCGCTCCTTGCCGCGGGCCTCCTGGCCGCAACGCCGGCCGCGGCCGACGAGCTCGGCGACCTGATGCACCGCCTGTCCGACCCCGAGCTGGAGCGGTGGGAGCGGGTGGAACGCCGCATCCTGTCGGAATGGTCCAAATCCGGCTCGCCGGCCATGGACCTGCTGCTGCAGCGCGGCCGGGCGGCCCTTGATGCGGGCGATTTCGACGCGGCGATCGACCATCTGACCGCGCTCACCGACCACGCCCCCGACTTCGCCGAGGGCTGGAACGCCCGCGCCGCCGCCTTCTACGAACGCGGCGATTACGGCCCGGCGATGGCCGACCTCGGCCGGGCCCTGGCGCTGAACCCCAGCCATTTCGGCGCCCTCGCCGGCCTCGGCCTGATCCTCGAGGAAACCGGCCGCAAGCCCCATGCGCTCGAGGTGTTCCGCGCCGCCCAAGCTATACATCCTCACCAGCCCGTTATACGCAGGGCGGTGGAGCGGTTGGAGGCGCAGATCTCGGGCCGCGAGACCTGATCCCCGAGGCGCCCCCCCGGGCGCACAGGGCGGAGGAGCGATGCGCGACGAAGTCCGCGGCGACATCCGGGGCCGCGTCACCGCGGTCCTGGGCCCCACCAACACCGGCAAGACCCACTACGCCATCGACCGCATGCTGGCGCACCGCACCGGCGTCATCGGCCTGCCGCTGCGTCTTCTCGCGCGCGAGGTCTATGACCGGATCGTGGCCCTGCGCGGCCCCTCGGTGGTTGCGCTGGTCACCGGCGAGGAACGCATCGTCCCCGACCGCACCCAGTACTGGGTCTGCACCACCGAGGCGATGCCGGTGGGTATAGGCGCCGATTTCCTGGCGGTGGACGAGATCCAGCTCTGCGCCGACCCCGACCGCGGCCATGTCTTCACCGAACGCCTGCTCACCGCCCGCGGCCTGCACGAAACCCTCTTCCTCGGCGCCGACACCATGCGCGGGGCCATCGCGGCGCTTGTGCCCGGCGTGCAGTTCCTGCGGCGCGAGCGGTTCTCGGCCCTCACCTACACCGGCGCGCGCAAGATCAGCCGGATGCCACCACGCAGCGCCATCGTCGGCTTCTCGGTGGAAAACGTCTATGCCATCGCCGAACTCATCCGCCGCACCAAGGGCGGGTGCGCGGTGGTGATGGGGGCCCTCAGCCCCCGCACCCGCAACGCCCAGGTCGCGCTCTACCAGAACGGCGACGTGGACTACCTCGTGGCCACCGACGCCATCGGCATGGGGCTGAACCTCGACATCCGCCATGTCGCCTTCTCCTCCACCGCGAAATTCGACGGCCGCCGCATGCGCCCCCTCATCCCCGGCGAACTCGCCCAGATCGCCGGGCGCGCCGGCCGCCACACCACGCCGGGCAGCTTCGGCGTGACCGGCGAGGCCCGCCCCCTGGCCGACGAGACCATCGCCGCCATCGAGGACCACCGCTTCGAACCCGTCCGCAAGCTCCACTGGCGCAACGCCGACCTCGACTTCGGCACCGCCGAGCGGCTGATCGCGTCGCTCGAACGCCACACCACCGACGACTGGCTCACCCGCGTGCGCGACGCCGAAGACCTCATGGCCCTGCGAGCCCTCGCGGAAAACCCGGAGGTCCGCCCCCGCCTGCGCGACGCCCGCGACGTCAAACTCCTGTGGAACGTCTGCCGCATCCCCGATTTCCGCGGCATCTCGCCCACCGAACACGCAGGCCTGCTCGCCCGCATCTTCGGCTTCCTGCACGACGAGGGCCGCGTCCCCCCCGACTGGCTGGCCCGCAACATCGCCCGCATCGACCGCACCGACGGCGACATCGACGCGCTGTCCAAGCGGCTGGCCTTCATCCGCACCTGGACCTATGTCGCCCAACGGCCCGGCTGGGTCGCCGACGAAACCCATTGGCGCGGCGAGACCCGCGCGGTAGAAGACCGCCTGTCGGACGCGCTGCACGCAAGGCTCACGCAGCGCTTCGTGGACCGCCGCACCAGCGTGCTGATGCGGAGGCTCAAGCAGAAGGAGAGGCTGGTGGCCGAGGTGAGCGACAAGGGCGAGGTGACGGTCGAGGGCCAGTTCATCGGC
>SKMM01000356.1 GCA_007121055.1 Paracoccaceae bacterium
GCGGCCTGCGGCAGGGGCGCCCCCCGGCGCCCGGACCCGGGCGCCCGCCTCAGCCGGCCGGACGCGGCCGCATCTCCTCGAACACCCCCGGCACCAGCGGCGCGGGCAGCCCCTGCATCGGGCTGCTCGCCGCCACCGGCGTCGGCATCCGCTCGGGCGTGCCCACCACCAGCGTCCACCACAGCTTGCCATTGCCCTCCTGGAACCAGGCAAAGCCCATGTCGCGCGCCTCCCGGTCCATCAGGATCGCCCGCGTGTCGCGCTCGTCCATCCAGGCGTTGATGGTCTCGAGCTCGCTCTCGAAGGTCTCGGACACCAGCTCGCCGCGCATCTCGCCGCGGTAACCCGCCCGCGCCACCCGCTGGATCGGCGAGGACCCGTCAGACCCGAAATGCCACGCCCGCCCCTGCGAAGCCATGTCGCGCGAATGCCGCTCGGCCGCCGCCATCAGCTGCGCATTGGGCTCCAGCGGCGCCAGCCCCCGCGCCGACCGCAACGTGTTGACCGAGTCGAGGGCCCGCGCCCGCACCCGCTCGGCGTCTCCCGGGGCGATGCGATAGACCCGCTGCGCCGGCTGCCCGTCGGGCCCCAGCTGCATGGCCGGCTGCATCGGCGCACAGGCGGCCGCGGCCGCCAGCAGGACAACACAGACAAGGGGACGGACAAGACGCATCGCACTTCCTCGCGCAGGGTCAGGATGGACAGGCTGGCCGCGCCGGAGCATCGGCCGTCCGGAAGGGCTTAGCCCGTCGGGCGCCCCCTGGCAAATCCGATACGCCGCTTCCCGCCCAGGCCGCAGCCCTTCCGCGGGCCTGAGCAAAACGACGCATCGGAGTGTTGCCAAATTGACGATGCCCCCGCAAACTCTGCGATCACGTGCGCGAGACCCGTTGCAATCGAATGGGCCTGATGTTCTGTCAGCGTGCACGAGGTACGATCTTGCGTGCCCCGGCTGCGTCGCAACCCCTTGACCAGCGGGCAACAACTGGAGGCTAACATGAAGAAACTCGCTCTCGCCCTGGCGCTCTCCGGCGCTGCATCGACCGCCGCCATCGCCGGCGCCCCCGGCGGCAAGATGGCCGACCCGGTCATCGAGCCCCCGGTGATCGTTGAAGAAACCCGGAAGTCCACCGCCGCGATCGTGATCCCGATCCTGCTGCTGGTGGCCGCCGCCGCCGCGATCGCCGCGAACTGATCGGGTCCACCGGATCCAGGAAAGGGACGGCAGGGGAACCTCGCCGTCCCTTTTCCTTTTCCCCGACAGGATGATGGCCGCCCTCACCGAGGGCAGCCTGCGGCGGGATCACACCACCCGCGCGACGACGTACTCGGCCAGATCGTCCAGATGCGCCCGCAGCGGATGCTCGGGCAACGGCGCCAGCGCCGCGCGCGCCCGCCCCGCCCAGTCCAGCGCCGCAGCCCGCGTCGCCTCCAGCGCACCGTGTCGGGCCATCAGCGCCATGGCCTCCTGAAGGTCGCCTTCCTCCTGCCGTCCCGAGGCGATGGTACGCTCCCAGAACGCCCGCTCGGCGGAATCGGCCGCCGCCACCGCAGCGATCACCGGCAGCGTCATCTTCCGCTCGCGGAAATCATCGCCGAGGTTCTTGCCGATTCCGTCACCCGCCCCGCCATAGTCCAGATAATCGTCGACCATCTGGAACGCGATGCCCAACGCGTCGCCATAGACCCGCAGCCCCTCGACCTGGTCCTCCGAGGCCCCGGCGATCACCCCGCCCGCCTCGCAGGCCGCAGCAAACAGCGTGGCGGTCTTGCCGCGCACGACCTTCAGATAGATGTCCTCGGTGGTCGCCAGATTGCGCGCTGCCGTAAGTTGCAGAACCTCACCCTCGGCGATCTTCGCCGCCGCATCCGACAGGATGCCCAGCACCGTCAGCGACCCCGTCCCCACCATCAGCTGGAACGCCCGGGCGAACAGATAATCCCCCACCAGCACCGAGGACGTGTTGTCCCAGAGCAGGTTCGCCGTGGGCCGCCCGCGGCGCTGCGCGCTCTCGTCCACCACATCGTCATGCAGCAGCGTGGCGGTGTGAATGAACTCCACCGTCGCGGCCAGATCCACATGGTGCCGGCCCTGATACCCGCACAACCGCGCCGCCGCGAGCGTCAGCAGCGGCCGCAGCCGCTTGCCGCCCGCGCCGACCAGATGGGCCGTCACCTCGGGGATGCGCGGCGCGTGCTCCGAGGCCATGCGCTCCCGAATCACCGCATCCATCGCGTCCAGATCGCTGGCCAGCGCCGCCCGCAGCGCCGCATCGGGCCGCAGGCCCGGCGTGTCGAGGCCCATCACCGCCCCCTCCTTCGCTGCCCGTCTCGACACCACCGGCAGGCTGCCGTTAAGTGACGCCGATGAGGGAACTTCTGCGCACCAACGACCCGACCGTGATCGCCTGGGCCTCGGCGCTTCTCGACGGCGAGGATATAGAGGTGTTCGTCCTCGACGTCCATATGAGCGCCCTGGAGGGCTCCATCGGCATTTTGCCGCGGCGCATGATGGTGCGCGACCGCGACCATTTCCGCGCCTCCGCCGTGCTGCGCGACAATGGCGTGCCGCTGGAGAGCTGAGCCCATGCCCGCCCCCCGCCCGCCCGGACCCGGCGCCGAGACGGCCCCGACGGAGGGACGGAGCACCGGCACGCCCTCACACCCCGGGGACGCCGCTCAACCGACGGGCGCCCACGACCTGCCGCCTCCCGCCCGCCCAGCCACCGAGGGCGCACAACTGCCCGCAGGCCCGATGCCCGATACCACCGACGATGCCTTCCTCGGGGGCCGCGTCCGCGCCCTGCAACCGCGCCACGGTTTCCGCGCGGCGACCGACGCGGTGCTGCTCGCCGCCGCCGTGCCGGCCCGGCCGGGTGAAGCGGTGCTCGAGCTCGGCTGCGGGGTCGGCGTGGCGAGCCTCTGCCTCGCCGCCCGCGTGCCGGGCCTGCACCTGAGCGGCCTCGAACTGCAGCCCGCCTATGCCGCGCTGGCCCGCGCCAACGCCGCCCGCAACGCGGTCCCTCTGACCGTGTGGGAGGGCTGCGTCGCCGCCCCGCCCCCCGGCCTGCGCTTGCAGAGCTTCGACCATGTCATGGCCAACCCGCCCTGGTTCGCCCCCGCCGACCCCGCCGCTCCCGACTCCGGCCGCGCCACCGCCCGGCGCGAGGACACGCCGCTCGCCGCCTGGATCGCCACCGGCCTGCGCCGCCTCCGCCCCGGCAGCCGGCTGACGCTGATCCTTCCCACCGCCCGGCTGCCCGACGCGCTCGCCGCCCTTCAGGACCGCGCAAGCCTCACCCTCCGCCCACTGGCCCCGCGCAAACGCCGCCCGGCCACCCGCATCCTGCTCCAGGCCCGCAAGGGTGGCCGCGCCCCCTTCGCCCTTGGCCCACCCCTGATCCTGCACGCAGGCCCCCGCCACCTGCGCGACGCCGAGGATTTCAGCCCCGAGGCCCGCGCGATCCTGCGCGACGCGGCCGCCCTGCCTCTCATGTAATCCGGCCGCAGTGCCCAGGTCGCGCCCGAAATCCGGCCGCGTTCTGGCGTGGCACCCCGCCGCCCGGGCCTTCCCCTTGCGCCCCTGTGAGATATGCTCCATCACAACCGCCATCCCACCCCACCCGCCCGCACCCCGGGCCGCGCAAGCACAAGCGAGAGAGCCATGGCCGACGGCAGCACCGACCTCCCCGCCCGCCCGACCGAGGAGATCTCGGTGCGCGACACCTTCGGCATCGACAGCGAGATGACGGTGAAGGGTTTTGCCGACCGCACCGACCGCGTCCCCGACCTCGACCCCACCTACAAGTTCGACCCCGACACCACGCTCGCGATCCTGGCGGGCTTCAACTACAACCGCCGCGTGATGATCCAGGGCTACCACGGCACCGGCAAGTCCACCCATATCGAGCAGATCGCCGCGCGCCTGAACTGGCCCTGCGTGCGCGTGAACCTCGACAGCCACATCTCCCGCATCGACCTGATCGGCAAGGACGCGATCAAGCTGGTGGACGGAAAGCAGATCACCGTGTTCCAGGAGGGCATCCTGCCCTGGGCGCTGCGCAACCCCGTGGCCATCGTGTTCGACGAATACGACGCGGGCCGCGCCGACGTGATGTTCGTGATCCAGCGCGTGCTGGAGACCGACGGCAAGCTCACGCTGCTGGATCAGAACGAGATCATCCGCCCCCACCCGTCCTTCCGCCTCTTCGCCACCGCCAACACCATCGGGCTCGGTGACACCACCGGCCTCTACCACGGCACCCAGCAGATCAACCAGGGCCAGATGGACCGCTGGTCGCTGGTGGCGACGCTCAACTACCTCTCCCACGACGCCGAAACCGCCATCGTGCTGTCGAAAAACCCCCACTACAACACGTCGGAGGGCCGCAAGACCATCTCGCGCATGGTCACCGTCGCCGACCTCTCCCGCTCGGCCTTCATGAACGGCGACCTCTCCACCGTCATGTCGCCCCGCACCGTCATCGCCTGGGCGGAAAACGCGCGCATCTTCCGCTCGGTCGGCTACGCCTTCCGCCTGACCTTCCTCAACAAATGCGACGAGCTGGAGCGCCAGACCGTGGCCGAATTCTACCAGCGCTGCTTCGACGAGGAACTGCCCGACAGCGCGGTGTCCAAGAGCCTAGGCTGAGGTGGGCGGCGCCCTGTCCGGACCCGGGCGCAGGAAGGCACGGATGCTGTACTTCAGAGCGGCCTCGAACATCCTGAAAGCCCGCCTCGGTGCCAAGGTGCCGCTGAAGGACGCGGCGGTCCATGTCGAGGTCCTCGAGGAAGAGAGCGTCGAGACGGTGCCCCCCCTGGCCGTCCTCCCCGGAAGCCTCGAGCGTGTCACCCGTGGCGTGCCGGGCCATACCACCGCCGCACACCACCTCAAGATGGCCCGGATGGCGGAGTTCAGGCACGCGCCTGTTGTGCACTATGTCCTGCCCGACTGCTACGTGCATCGATCCGGCGTGGAATACCGGGGTGGTTACTGGGGTAGCAGAGGGCCGCTTCGACAGCGGTTTCCCAAGGCGCCGGTCGCCGAGGTTCACGAGGCCACCTTCTGCATGGCGCCGGCCGCCCAGACGTACTTCGGTCACTGGCTGCGCGATGCTTGCCCCACTGCCCTCCTGGGGCAGGATCGTGGCCGCCTTTTGCTGGACCTGCGGTCCGACTGGCCGGACGCTGCACGCTATGCCACCGCCTTCGGCCTGCAGGCCGGCCCATTCGGCCTTTTGCATGTCGATGAACTGCATGTGTTTTCCGATCATGCACAGGGGCAATCCAAACGCGCGCGCTACAACCTTCTGCGGACGCGACTGGCACAGAACCCTGCCTTGCCCCACGCGACGCAGCGGCCGGTCTATCTCAGGCGCGGGGCGACCGGCGCGGCGCGGCGGATCGCCCGCGAGGACCAGCTTTGCGAGGTGCTCGACGCCCAGGGCTTTGACATCATCGATATGGAAACGGTCGGTTTTGAGGAACGATACCGGCGCCTTTCCGCGGCATCTGTCGTCGTTTCGATTGAGGGCAGTCATGTCAACCATGCCGAGTTCGCGATGCCGGCGGGCAGCGCGCTCATCCTCATGATCCCCGGCGACCGCTTCACGATCGTCCACCGCGGGGTTGCGCATGCCATTGGGCTGCGCTTTGGATGTCTGATCCTCGACCCCTCCAGCGACGGGTATGTCGTGGCTCCGAAGACGATTTTCGATACCATCGAGTTGGTGACATGAGCAGCCGGGCCCCCGACAATCCCGCCGATCCCTTCAAGAAGGCGCTGGCCGAGGCCACGCGCGCCATGGCCGATGACCGGGAACTGACGGTCAGCTATTCGGTGGACCCGCCGGGCATGACCGGCGATGCGATGCGGCTGCCGCAACTGACCCGCCGGCTGACGAAGGAAGAGGTGCTGATCGCCCGCGGCACGGCTGACGCTTTGGCCCTGCGTCGGCGCTTCCACGACGCGGGCACCCATAGCCGCTACCTCCCCGCCGGCCCGATGGCGCGCGAGCTCTACGAGGCGATGGAGACCGCCCGCTGCGAGGCCGTGGGCGCCCGAGCCATGCCCGGCACCGCCGGCAACATCGACGCCCGCATCGCCCAGGAGGCTGAGCGCCGCGGCTATGCCGGCATCTCCAAGCCTGAGGACGCGCCCCTGTCCGAGGCCGCGGCCTATCTGATCCGCCACCTCGCCACCGGCCGCCCCATGCCCCAGGGCGCGGGCAACGTCATGGAACTGTGGCGCGGCTTCATCGAGCAGCAGGCCGGCGGCACTCTGGAGGGGCTGGAGGACGCCCTGTCTGACCAGTCCGCCTTTGCCCGCTTTGCCCGCAAGATGATCGACGACCTCGGCTATGGCGACCAACTCGGCGACGACCCCGACAGCGAGGACGACGAGGACGACAGCCAGGAGGGCACCGACGAGGACGAGGCCGACAAGCCCGACAATGCCGACAGCGAAGGCCAGGATGAGGGCGAGGAAGACCCCGACGCCCCGCCCGAGGACCGCGAGCAGCAGGACGCGGCCGCCGCCGACATGGCCTATGACGAGGGCGCCGAGGACGAGATATCCGAGGAAACGGAGCTGCCCGAGGGCGAGATGCCCCCGGAGCCGCCGCCCCCCGCGCCCCACTCCGCCGCCGACCCCGACTACCGCCCTTTCCTCACCGACCATGACGAGGAAATCCGGGCCGAAGACCTGGCCGAACCGGCCGAGCTGGAGCGCCTGCGCGCCTGGCTCGACCAGCAGCTCGACCCGCTGAAGGGCGCGGTGGGGCGGCTCGCGAACAAGCTCCAGCGCCGGCTGCAGGCCCAGCAGAACCGCAGCTGGGAGTTCGACCGCGAAGAGGGCATCCTCGATGCCGGCCGGCTGGCGCGCGTCGTCGCCAACCCCACCACGCCCCTCAGCTTCAAGGTGGAAAAGGACACCGAGTTCCGCGACACGGTGGTCACTCTGCTGCTGGACAACTCCGGCTCCATGCGCGGCCGGCCCATTTCCATCGCCGCGATCTGCGCCGACGTGCTCGCCCGCACGCTGGAGCGCTGCGCTGTGAAGGTGGAGATCCTTGGCTTCACCACCCGCGCCTGGAAGGGCGGGCAGGCGCGCGAGAAATGGCTGCAGGCCGGGCGGCCCCAACTGCCGGGCCGGCTGAACGATTTGCGCCACATCATCTACAAATCCGCCGATGCGCCCTGGCGGCGGACCCGCGACAATCTCGGGCTGATGATGAAGGAGGGGCTCCTGAAGGAGAACATCGACGGCGAGGCTCTAGAATGGGCCCACCGCCGCCTGACCAGCCGCCCCGAGGCGCGCAAGATCCTCATGGTCATCTCGGACGGCGCGCCGGTCGACGACTCGACACTTTCCGTCAACCCAGCGAACTATCTGGAAAAACACCTCCGCGACGTGATCGCGATGGTGGAACGCAAGCGGCAGGTCGAGCTTATCGCTATCGGCATCGGCCATGACGTGACCCGCTACTACTCCCGCGCCGTCACCATCACCGATGTGGAGCAGCTTGCCGGTGCGATGACCGAACAGCTTGCGTCCCTCTTCGACCAGGACCCCCGCGCCCGTGCGCGCCTCATGGGCATCCGCCGCGTTGCGCGGTGACGCGCCCCGCGAAAGGCCCCCCATGACCGCCTTCCAGAGCTTCGACGCCACCACCCGCCCCGACCAGGGCCCGCCCCGGCTGGCCGCCCTGCGCGCGGCCCTGGCCGAAGTCGGCCTCGACGGCTTCATGGTCCCCCGCGCCGACCGCCACCAGGGCGAGAACGTCGCCCCCTGCGACGAACGCCTCGCCTGGCTCACGGGGTTCACGGGCTCGGCGGGCTTCGCCATCGTGCTGCCGGCCGTCGCCGGCGTCTTCGTCGATGGACGCTACCGCGTGCAGGTCCGGGCCCAGGTGGATACCGAGCATTTCACGCCCGTGGACTGGCCGGCCACCAAACCCGGCGACTGGCTGCGCGAGGCCGCCCCCAACGGCGCCATCCTCGGCTTCGATCCCTGGCTGCACACCCGGGATGAGATCGCCAAGCTCGAAACCGCCCTCACCGGCAGCCGCATCACCCTGCGGCCCACCGACAACCTCATCGACCGGATCTGGACCGACCGCCCCGCCCGCCCCCGCGGCCCGATCCTGATCCACCCCGAAGCCCTCGCCGGCCGCGCCTCGGCCGACAAGCGCGCGCGGCTGGCCGAAACACTCACCCGCGCCGGCCACCGCGCGGCAATCCTCACCCTGCCCGACTCGCTGTGCTGGCTTCTCAACATCCGCGGCGCCGACATCCCCCGCACCCCGGTCGTGCAGGCCTTCGCCATCCTCCACGACGACGCCCGCGTGACCCTCTTCCTCGACGATACCCGCCTCACCCCCGAGCTCACCGCCCATATCGGCCCCGGCGTCACCCTGCGCCCGCCCGAAGCCTTCGAGGCCGCCCTGCGTACCCTGCCGGGTCCCGTGCGCCTCGACCCCGGCTCGGCCCCCGTGGCACTGGCCGAGATCCTGCGCGCCGAGGGCACCGAGATCGCCTGGGCCGAGGACCCCTGCTGCCTCCCCAAGGCCCGCAAGACCGAGGCCGAGCTCGACGGCATGCGCGCGGCCCACCTGCGCGACGCGGTGGCCATGGTCGAATTCCTCGCCTGGCTCGCCGCCCGCGCCGAAGACATCTGCGCCGGCCGCGGCGCGCTGACGGAAATCGAGGCCGTCACCCAGCTCGAAATCCTCCGCCGCGCGTCCAACAGCCTGCACGACATCAGCTTCGACACCATCGCGGGCGCCGGCCCCAACGGCGCCATCGTCCACTACCGCGTCACCCGCGACACCGACCGCACCGTCGCCCCGGGAGAACTCCTCCTCATCGACTCCGGCGGGCAGTACCTCGACGGCACCACCGACATCACCCGCACCATCGCCATCGGCCCGCCGCCCCCCGAGGCCGTCGCCGCCTTCACCCGCGTCCTGCGCGGCCTCATCGCCATTTCCCGCCTGCGCTGGCCCAAGGGCCTCGCCGGCCGCGACCTCGACGCGCTGGCCCGCTATCCGCTCTGGCTCGCGGGCCAGGATTACGACCACGGCACCGGCCACGGGGTCGGCGCCTTCCTCGGCGTCCACGAAGGGCCGCAACGCCTCTCCCGCGCCTCCGAGGTGCCGCTCCAGCCCGGCATGATTCTGTCCAACGAACCCGGCTACTACCGCGAGGGCGCCTTCGGCATCCGGCTGGAAAACCTCATCGCGGTGGGGGACGCGCCGCCCCTACCCGATGGCGACGACCGGCCTATGTTCGCTTTCGAGACGCTCACCTGGGTCCCCATAGACCGCCGCCTCATCGACCCCGCGGCGCTGACCCACGACGAAACCCACTGGCTGGACGCCTACCACCGTGAGGTGCACGACAAACTGGCGACACTGGTGTCGCCGCAGGCGCGGCGCTGGCTGAAAGGGGCGACAGACCCCATGGGCCGCCCGAAGGGACAGGAGGAGACCGCCCCATGACCACCACAATCCGCATCGACCCCGCCGTCGGCACCTGGGTTGCCCGCGCGGAGGGCGCCGTCATCGCCGAAAGCCGCGCGGCGTTGGCACTGAGCGAAGGTGACCGCGACGCGGTGATCTACTTCCCGCGCACCGACGTGGCCATGGCCTTCCTCGAACCCTCGCCTCGCAGCACCCACTGCCCCCAAAAGGGCGACACGGTGTACTTCCATATCGCCGGCCCCTCCGGCACGGTGGCGAACGCCGCCTGGAGCTACGAATCCCCCCTCCCCGGCGCCGCCCCAATTGCCACCCACCTCGCCTTCGACACCAGCCTGGTGACGGTGGAGCGCATCTGAGCCCCCGTCACCTCAGGCTGCCGGGCAGGCTCGGGAGCCAAAGTCCTCGGAGGTCTAGAAATCCGTAGGCGCCCCGCCCTCGCGCTTGCGCCGTTCCACGAAGGCCGCCAGCGCCTCGCGGTGGCCGGGGTCCATGGCGGGGGGCTCGAACGCCCCGATGATCGCCCGCGCCAGACGGTGGCCGCGGGCGATGCTGTCCTCGGCGCCCGACCCGTGCCAGGCCTCGTAATTCCGCCAGTCGCTGGCGATGGGCGCGTAGAACGCTGTGGCATAGCGCGCCTGGGTGTGGGCGCAGCCGAAATAATGCCCGTCCGGCCCCACCTCGGCGATGGCCTGATAGGCCAGCGCCGCGTCGTCAGTCGCGCACAGCCCCGGCTCGCAATAGCGCTGGATCATCTGCAACACCTCACAATCCAGCACGAATTTCTCAGGGCTCGCCATCAGCCCCCCCTCCAGCCAGCCCGCCGCGTGATAGACGAGGTTCGCCCCCGAGCTGACCGCCGACCACAGCGACTGCCCCGTCTCCCACGCCGCCTGTGCGTCGGGGATATTCGCCGTGCACACGCCCGAGGCCCGCAGCGGCAGGCCATAGAATCGCGCCATCTGCCCCGACATCTGCGTGGCGCGCATGTATTCGGGCGTGCCGAAGGCCGGCGCGCCGGATTTCATGTCCACGTTGGAGGTGAAGCTCCCGAAAGCCACCGGGCAGCCCGGCGCCACCCACTGCAACAGCGCGATGGCCGCCAGAGCCTCGGCCACCGACAGCGCCACCGCACCCGCCAGCGTCACCGGCGCCATGGCGCCGGCCAGCGTGAAGGGCGTCACCACCACCGGCTGGCCCCGGCGCGCCAGCCGCATCGCCCCGTCCAGCATCGCCCAGTCATGCTTGAGCGGCGAGACCGAGTTGATGTTGGTGTACATCCGCGGCTGCGCGTCGAACTCGGCATGGCTGAGGCCCGCCGCCAGCCGCACCATCTCCATCACGTCCTCGACCCGCTCGGGGCCCAGGCAATAGGCATGCACCACCTTGTCCGTCAACGTCAGCTTCTCGAACAGGCAGTCGAGATGGCGGACCGAGGCATGCACGTCCAGCGGCTCCACCGGATAGCCGCCCGCCACATGGATGCAGTTGAACGCCTGCGTCAGCTTCATGAAATCGCGGAAGGTGGCGAAATCGCCGGGCCGCTTGCCGCGCTCCACATCCCAGGAATTGGGCGGCGAAGAGACGTTGACGAAGGCCAGGCTCCGCCCCCCGATCGCCACCGCGCGGTCGGGGTTGCGCGGCGTGATGGTGAAGGCCCCCGGCGCGCGGGCCACCATCTCCATCACGAACTCCGGCCCGAAGCGCACATTCGCCCCGCGCACGAGGCACCCCGCCGCCGCCAATGCCTCCCGCGCCTGCGGGTGCAGCATCTCGATCCCGATCTCGGACAGGATGCGCAGCGCGCTGCGGTGGATCGCCTCCACCCCCTCCGGCCCCAGCGGCTCGGTCGGCCGGTCGGGGTTCACCGGCTGCGCCCAAGGCATCTGCGCGATCACGCCCTGCCCGGCCCGCGCGCGCCCCCCCGCACGCCCGCCGGACCGCCGAACGGATACGGGAACAACATCATCCATGGAGGCACCTCGCGCGGATCATCCCCCACAGAACCGCCCTACCCCCGCACGAAGTTTGCCAGACGCGACCCGGCGCGTCGGTTTCGGACCTCAGGCCTCCACCGTCAGCCCCAACGCATGGATCCGCCCGATCAGCTCCGGCCCCAGGGCGGTATGGATCGCCCGGTGCCGCCCCACCCGGCTCATCCCCGCCAGCGCGCCTGCGCGGATCGTCACATGGAAATGGCTCTCGCCCGACCCATCATCTCCGGCATGGCCCTTGTGCCGGTGGCTCTCGTTCACCACCTCCAGCCGCTCGGGCGCAAAGGCCTGCTCCAGCTTCTCACGGATCTCGTCAACGACCGGCATTTTTCGTGTCAACCCCTTCATTACGGTGCCCAAACATCTAGACTGCAGCGCCCGAGTCGGAAACCCCATGGCTCCGACCCCGGCGACCGACGCTTTTGCAGGACCCAAGCATGCCCCCACGCCCGCCCCTCGACTTCGACATCCGCGTCAGCACCGACAAGAAGCGCCGCACCCGCGGGCGCCGGGGCATGTCGGGCGCGGTGGAGACCTCGACGCGGACCTGCGAGCACCCCGGCTGCGACAAGCCCGGCCAGTACCGGGCACCCAAATCCCCCGACGTTCTGGACGACTACTGGTGGTTCTGCCGCGAGCATGTGCGCGAGTACAATCTCAAGTGGAACTTCTTCGCCGGCCAGACCGAGGACGAGATGTTCGAGAGCATGGAGCACGACCGCGTCTGGGGCCGCGCCTCGGAACCCTTTGCCGAACGCGGACCCCGCAAGCGGCCCGACCAGCGCGCCTGGGCCCGGCTGGGGGTCGAGGACCCGATGGAGATCCTGGGCGACAAGGCCACCCGCAACCCGGGGCGCACCAGCACCACCGCCCACACCCGCCGCCTGCCCCCCACCGAGCGCCGCGCGCTGGAGATCCTGGACGCCCGCGACAGCTGGTCCCGCAGCGAGATCCGCAAGCAGTACAAGAGCCTGGTCAAGGATCTTCACCCCGACATGAACGGCGGCAACCGCGCCGACGAGGACCGCCTGCAGGAGGTCGTCTGGGCCTGGGACCAACTCCGCGAAAGCCGCAACTTCCGCGACTGACCGCGGCCCGTCGCCACCGGCCAGGCGACCGGCCCATCGTCCCCAGCCGCACACCCAGGCCCGGCGCCTCGGGGGCATCGAGCCCCCTCGGCCCC
>SKMM01000199.1 GCA_007121055.1 Paracoccaceae bacterium
CGCGGACCGTCTCCAGCCGCCGTGCAGCGGTCGCGGCCGTCTCCGTCCACCCCGAATCGGACGCGCCCTCCCCGCGCCCCGAGCCATCCGCGCCGGCCCGCCGCCGCGGGGCGCTGTGGCTTGCGGCGGTGCTCGGCGTGGCCCTTGCGGCGGGCGGGCTCCATGTCCATACCCGCAGCGCCGAGGCGCCCCCCGCCGCGATGCTGGCCTATGCCGACTGGATCGACCGCCGGCAGGAGGATCTTGGGCGCGGCCTGTCGCAGGCCTGGCAATGGCTGCAGGCTGCCCTGCGCGGCGGTGCCTGAGCCCCGCGCCCGCGGCGGTCCGACATGGCGGGCGCGCCTTCAAAGCCCCCTGAGCAGGGTGACGTTCCAATGGCGGTTCCGCGTTATGTGTCTGGCATCGCGCCGTGGGGAACGGGCCATGACGGCCGGCGCCTCCGCGGGGTCGCCCGGTCCGCGTGTGAAAACGCCACCTCGAGGTGCCGCCCGCCATCTGCGGGAAATGTGCAACCTGATCCCCGGGGCAAGGGGCGTCCGTTGCCGAGGCATGCTGGCGCGCTCCGCACCGAGAAGACACTTCTCGTGCCCCGGCGGACTCCCTGCGGCGCGTCAGCGCCGGGTCGGGCCAGGGCGGGGGGTGGGGCGCTTGTCGAGATGCTTGCGCAGCCGCGACGGCCCGGGCTTGCTGCGGCCCTTGTAGGGGTTCTTGTCGGCCTGGCTGCGGAACATCAGCCGGATCGGCGTGCCGGGCATGTCGAAGCCCTCGCGCAGCCCCCCCACCAGATAGCGGCGGTAGGCGTCGGGCAGTTCCTCGGGGTTGGAGCACATCAGCACGAACCCGGGCGGCCGCGTCTTCACCTGCGTCATGTAGCGCAGGCGGATGCGGCGCCCGCCGGGCGCGGGGGGTGGGTGCGCGGCCACCATGGTCGCGAGCCACTGGTTCAGCCGCGCGGTGGGGATGCGCCGGTTCCACACCGCATGGGCCGACAGGATCGCCGTGCGCAGCCGCTCCAGCCCCTGCCCCGTCGCGGCCGAGACCGTCACCAGCGGCGCGCCCCGCAGTTGCGGCAACAGCCGGTCGAAGGCCGCCTTGAGCTCCTTCAGCCGGGCGGCGCGATCCTCTACCAGATCCCATTTGTTGAGCGCGACGACCACCGCGCGCCCCTCCTCCTCGGCCAGATCCGCGATGCGCAGATCCTGCGTTTCGAACGGGATCTGGACGTCCAGAAGCACCACCACGACCTCGGCGAAGCGCACCGCCCGCAGCCCGTCGGCGACCGACAGCTTTTCCAGCTTGTCCTGCACCCGCGCGCGCTTGCGCATGCCGGCGGTGTCGAACACCCGCACCGGCGTGCCGCCCCAGTCCGTGGCGACCGAGATCGCATCCCGGGTGATCCCCGCCTCGGGGCCGGTCAGCAGCCGGTCCTCGCCCAGGATCGCGTTGATCAGGGTCGATTTTCCCGCGTTGGGACGGCCCACCACGGCAATCTGCAGGGGCCGCTCCGGAGTGGGGGCATGATTGGTCTCGGCGTCGTCCTCGTCGAGGTCGACCTCCACCACCGGCGCCTCCTCCAGCGCGGCGGCCTCGAACCCCTCGACCAGCGGCGCGAGCCGGTCGCGCAATTCGTCGAGCCCCTCGCCATGCTCGGCCGAGAGCCGTACCGGCTCGCCCAGCCCCAGGGCATAGGCATCGAGCATCCCGGCCTCGCCCGCGCGCCCCTCGGCCTTGTTGGCGGCCAGGATCACATGGCGGGCGCGCTTGCGCAGGATCTCGGCGAATTCGGTGTCGGCCGGCGTCACGCCCGCGCGCGCGTCCACCACGAACAGGCACACATCGGCCGCGTCCACCGCACGCTCCGTCAGCTTGCGCATCCGCCCCGGCAGGCTGTCGTCGGTGGCCAGTTCCAGCCCGGCGGTGTCGAGCACCGTGAATCGCAGGTCGAAGAGCCGCGCCGCGCCCTCGCGCAGGTCGCGGGTGACGCCGGGACGGTCGTCCACCAGCGCCAGGCGCCGGCCCACCAGACGGTTGAACAGCGTCGACTTGCCGACATTGGGCCGGCCCACGATGGCGAGGGTGAAGCTCATCGGCTGCCTGTGGCCCTGCCCTGCGGCCCTGTCAACCCTCCGACGCCGGCCGGGCTGTCCGCTGCGGGCTCGGGCCTGACCGCGGCTCCTGTACCCCGCGGCGGGCCTCCCATCGTCGCAGGCTCAGCGCAGGGCGTGGAGACGGCCGTCGCGGGTGACGAGGTAGAGCGTGCGCTCCACCACCACCGGGCGGCTGGCGGCCGGGCCCGGCAGCGCGGTTTCGGACAGCAGGGCCCCGGAGGCCGGGTCGAAGCTGCGCAGAAGCCCGTCGCTGGAGGCCACGATCAGCCGGCCGCCGGCGAGCACGGGGCCGAAATGCGCGACAGTCTCGGCCCGCCTGCGTTCGCGCGCGGGCAGGAAATGCCCCAACTCCACGCCCCACACGCGCGCCCCGTCGCGGGCCTGCAGCCGCAGAAGTTCCCCACGGTCGGAGATCATGAACAGGCTGTCGCCGGCGGGCCAGACCGGGCCGAAGGCACCCTCGCGCACGCTCCAGCGCACCGCGCCGGTGGCAGCGTCCAGCGCCATGAGCCGCCCTGAGCGGTTGCCCACGAACACCGTGCCGTCCACCACGACCGGGTCGCCGGCGATGTCGCTGACCAGCGCGCCGGTGCGGCCCAGACGCTGCCCGGCCACCCGGCTGCGCCAGGACTGCACCCCGGTTGCCGCGGCCACGCCAACCACATCCCCCGTGGCGAAGGGCAGGATCGCCCGGCCACCCGCCACCGCAGGGCCCGCGCCGCCCACCATGCCCGCGGACGCGGGCACGCCGGGCAGTTGCCACTGCACCTGCCCGGTGCCCGCGTCGATGGCCCAGCCGGTGCCGTCCGTGCCCACCACGAAGACCCGGCCCTCGGCCACGGCGGGCGGGGCGGTCAGCGGCGCCTCGAAGCGCTTCGACCAGATCACGTCCCCGCTGGCGGGGTCGAGCGCCATCAGCGCGCCATAGGCCGAGGTCACGAAGAGACGGCCCGCCCCCAGCGCAAGCCCGCCGCCCGAGGCGATGCCCCGGCCCGCCCAGCCGGGGCGGATGTCGGTCTGCCACAGGATGCGCCCGTCGCGCCCGGTGGCGGTGACGGTGCTGTGCGCGTCGAGGGTGAAGACGCGGCCATCGGCGGCCACCGGATCGGCGGTGATCCGCATCCGACGGCTCGCCCCGTCCCCGATGTTGGTGCTCCAGGCGACGCCCAGCGTTGCGGGCAGGGCGGGATGGGCGATGCGGTGGGTGGGGCTGCCGCCGCGGTGGGTCCAGGCGCTGTGGTCCACCGGCGCCGTCAGCGCCACCGGAAGGGCGCGGTTGGGCGGCACGTCGGGGGCGCCCGCGCGGGTCAACGCGCGCGGGTCGAGCCGCTCACCCTCGAGGATGACCTCGCGCTCGCAGGCAGCCAGCGCGAGACAGGCGA
>SKMM01000314.1 GCA_007121055.1 Paracoccaceae bacterium
GCAGGATTCGCAAGCCCTTTCCCGCCCGCCCGGGATGATCTGGATCAACGCCCCGCCGCCCGCACAGGCGCATCACCCCATCAACACGCCCCCACAGCCGACGACAGGCCAGCCATGCGCCGCAGCGCCCTTCTGCTCCTGCTGCTCACCGCTGCCGCCGGCGCCGTCGCGCTGCTCCACAGCCGCGACATGCGCGCCCACCACGCAAGGCTCGCCGACGCCACCGTCACCGCCACGGCCCTCGGCCCGGTGGCGCATGCCTCGGGCGGTGCAGGCCCGGTGGTGCTGGCGATCCACGGCGCCGGCGGCGGCCATGACCAGGGCCGCCTCCTCGCCGAGGCCTTCCTGCCCCCCGGCCACCGCTGGATCGCCCCCTCGCGCTTCGGCTACCCGGGCACGCCGCTGCCGGCTGATGCCTCCACCGCCGCCCAGGCCGACGCCTTCGCCGCGCTGCTCGACGCGTTAGGGATCGAAGCGGTGACGCTGGTGGCGATGTCCGGCGGCGGCCCGCCGGCGCTGCACTTCGCCCTCCGCCATCCCCACCGCACCCGCGCGCTGGTGCTGATCTCGCTCGCCCCCTATGCGCCGCTCACCGCCGAGGCGCAGGAGTTGCCCCTGCCGATCTGGCTCTACGACGCCCTCTTCGCCACCGACCTGCCCCTCTGGGCGCTGCACCGCCTGGCCCCCCGCGCCCTCGCCCCGGTGTTCGACGCCCAACCCCCCACCACCGCCAAGGAAGCCGCCTTTCTCGACGCCATGCTCGCCGCCTTCCTGCCGGTCACCCGACGCCGCGCCGGGCTGGCCAACGAGGGCGCCGCGATCGACCCGGCCGCCGCCATCGACCCTGCCGCGATCACCGCCCCTGTCCTGATCCTCCACGCCCGGGACGACCGCCTCGCCCCCCTCGCCACCGCCAGCTTCACGGCGCAGGCGATCCCCGGCGCCGAACTGGTCACGTTCCCCTCCGGCGGCCACCTCCTGCTCGGCCACCACGCCGCGGCGCGCGACCACATCGCCGCCTTCCTCCATCGCCACAGCCCCGCCGAGACCCCCCGATGAGCCTCGCCAAATCCCTCCTCCTCGCGCTCCCCCTGCTGCTTCTCGCCGCCGCCGTGCTGGCGCTGGCCGTGAACGCCCGCGACCGCGCCGAGGCCCGCCGAGTCGAGGTCACCCTCGCCGCGCTCGCCCAGCCCGATCCCCCCCGCTTCGACCCCGCCATGACCGCCGACCTGCCCGAGGTGGCGCAGCGCTACTTCGCCCGCGCCATCGCCCCGGGCACGCCGCTTCACCGCGTCGTGCAGCTGGAGATGTCGGGCAGCTTCACCCTCAACGGCACCGACCTGCAGATGACCGCCCGGCAGATCCTCGCACCCCCCGCCGGCGGCTTCGTCTGGCAGGCGACGATCGGCCAGGGCCTGACGCGCTTCGCCGGGTCCGACGGCCATTCCACCCTCGGCCCGGCCGAGGACAGCTGGACCCGGTTCTGGCTCCATAACCTCATCCCCCTCGCCCGCATCGGCGGCACCGAGGACCACGCCCGCGCCGCCGCCACCCGCACCATGATGGAGGCGATCTGGGCCCCCGCCAGCCTGCTCCCTGGCAACGGCGTGACCTGGGTGCAGACCGGCCCCGACAGCGCCGAGATCCGCCTCACCGCCCCCGACGGCCCGGCCCCGATGACCCTGACGCTGAACGCCGCCGGCGATCCGGTCGAGGTCGTGGCGCTGCGCTGGTCCGACGCCAACCCCCAGCGCCGCCACCGTCTGCAGCCCTTCGGCGGCCGGGTGCTGGACACCGCGGAGTTCGAAGGCTTCCGCATCCCCGTCCGCGTCGAGTTGGGCAACATGTACGGCACCCCCGAGCACGCCCCCTTCTTCCGCGCCGCCATCAGCCGCGCCCGCTTCGCCCCGGACCCGACGCCACGCTAACCACCCCGCCTTTCGGCGATGCCTTGCCGGTTGTGTGTGGCGAGGTTTACCTTTCGGGTCTTTCGGTTATGTGGGGTGGGGTTTCCGGCGGGGTGCCGGGGTCGGGCTGTCGGGCTCGGGCGTTCGGGGTCAGGCTGTCGGGGCCGGCTTTCGGGTTCGGCTGTCGGGGTCGGGGCATATCGGGACGGGGGTTGGATGGGGGCGGGCCGGTTTCTGATGGTGGGGGCCGGGCTGTCGGGGGCGGTGATCGGGCGCGCGCTGGCCGAGGCGGGGCATGTCGTGACCGTGCTGGAGGCGCGCGGCCATGTCGCCGGCAACTGCCACACCGCGCGCTGCCCCGAGACCGGCGTTCTGGAGCATATCTACGGCCCGCATATCTTTCACACCGACGACGCCGAGGTGTGGGATTACGTCAACCGGTTCGAGACCTTCCGGCCCTACCGCAACCGGGTCAAGGCCACCACCGGCGGGCAGGTCTACACGCTGCCGGTCAACCTCCACACCATCAACCAGTTCTTCGGCACCGCCATGCGCCCCGACGAGGCCCGCGCCTTCATCGCAGCCCAGGCCGACCGCTCGATCACCGAGCCGGCCAATTTCGAGGAGCAGGCGCTGGCGATGATCGGCCGGCCGCTCTACGAGGCGTTCTTCCGGGGCTACACGCTGAAGCAATGGGGCTGCGATCCGCGCGCCCTGCCGGCGGCGATCCTGAAGCGGCTGCCGGTGCGCTTCAACTACGACGACAACTACTTCTTCCACCGCTTTCAGGGCATGCCGGAGGGGGGGTATACCGCGATGATCGGGCGGATCCTCGATCATCCGCGCATCGATCTGCGGCTGAATGCGCGGTTTTCCCGGGCGGGATCGGCGGATTTCGCCCACAGCTTCGATCATGTGTTCTATTCAGGCCCCCTCGACGGGTGGTATGACTGCGACATGGGAAGGCTGGGCTACCGCACCCTCGATTTCGAGCGCTTCACCCATCAAGGCGATTTCCAGGGCTGCGCGGTGATGAACTACGGCGAGGTCGAGGTGCCCTTCACGCGGATCACCGAGCACAAGCATTTCGCGCCCTGGGAGGCGCATGAGGGCTCGGTCTGCAGCCGCGAGTATTCCCGCGCCTGCGGGCCCGACGACATCCCCTACTACCCGATCCGGCTGGTCGACGAGAAGCGCCTGCTGGCCGACTACGTCGCCCGCGCCGAGGCCGAGGCCGCCGCCGCAGGGGCCAGGGTGGGGCGCCCGGTGTCCGCTTCGGGGGGCGCTTCGGGGGGCGCTTCGGGCGGCACGGCGGGCAGCAGGGCGGGCGGCACCTCCGGCGACAGCTCCCGCGCCCTGCGCGTCACCTTCGTCGGCCGGCTCGGCACCTACCGCTACCTCGACATGGACGTGACCATCCGCGAGGCGCTGGACACCGCCCGCGCCGTCCTCGCCCACCGCGCGGCGGGCACGGCGATGCCCGCCTTCGCCGTCCGGCCACTCTGACGGAGGGCCGAGCCGATGCGCGACCACATCGACCCCCCACCCCCCGCACGCGCCCCGGCTCTCGCCACCGCGCAGCC
>SKMM01000369.1 GCA_007121055.1 Paracoccaceae bacterium
AGTTGAACAGCTCGCAGATGTCGGGGTTGTTGCCGCGCCGCTTCATCTCCTTGTAGAGCACGCAGCCCGAGAATTCCGCGGTCAGCGAGGACACCAGGAAATCCACCAGCTCTTTCTTGAGCTCGGGCTCCATGTTCTCCCAGTCGACAGGATCCCAGTCGGCGGTCTTCTTGAAATGGGTCTTGTTGGGGTCGTCGCGCAGCTCGGCGATCAGCTTGTCCCACTCCTCACGCACGGGCGTGACGTCGATGCGGTCGAGCTCGTCGAAATCCGTGGTGTAGAAGCGCGGGTCCAGAAGCGTGGTCTCCGAGGCCTTCTGGGTGGTCTCGTTGACGGCGACGGCGGGTTTGGTGTCGGTGCGTGCGTTCACAGCGTGACCTCCTCGGAGAAGGAAAATTCGCAAAGTTCCATCACTTCCAGCTGGCCCGTGAGCTTGGTCCACAGACGCTCGAGCTCCGAGGCGCGGGTGATGGTGGCGGTCCGCTCCTCGACGACGACCTCGCCATAGGGCGCCATCACCGGCGCCCCGTGCACGAGCACCTCATCGCCCGGGTTGACGACGGCGCCGTTGAGAAACTTCACATGCGCGTGCAGGGATTCGAAGCGGTGCGACACTTCGACCTCGCAGGGCGCGGTCTCCTTCTCTCTCGTGAACAGTCCCATGGTTTGGTTCCCTTTGCTTGTCGTCCGGCGCCGGTCGTTGCCGCCGCCGTCTCTCCTTCAGTTGGTGGGGAGGGCGTCGACCGCCTCGACCGCCGCGGCGTCCAGCGTCGGCGCGTCGAGGAGGTTGTAGAAGGTGCGGTAGTTGTCGATGCCGAAGCCGATCAACTGCGCCCGCCAGCCGGTGAAGTCGTCATAGACCACCAGCCGGTTGTCGGCATAGAGCGTCAGCCGCACCGGCAAATTGTCGGGCAGCCGGTGCAGCATCCGCTCGCGCTGCAGCACCCGCCAGATCCCGGCGACGAAGCCGCCCTGGTCGCCGGGCAGGTCGGCGATGATGCTGCCGTCCATGTCGGTCACCAGCGCCCGCCCGGCCATGTCGCCCGACAGGACGATCACGCGCTCGGTGACGACCTCGATACCCTCGGGCGGCGCGGCCACCAGCGGTCGGTCGGTCAGCCGGGCGTAGGTCACGAGCCCCAGCGCCACGATCACCATCAGGAACATCGCCCGCACCAGGATCCGGGGGATCATCTCGCGGTCGCGCTTGCGCAGCTCCTCGTGGCTGCGGCGGCGGTTGAAGTCGGTTGCAGTGGCCATCGTCGTGCCCCCCCCTACTCGGCCGGCACGGGCATCGCGGCCCGCCCGGCGGTGCGGTCGGGCGCCGCCGCCGGCGTGACCTTGCGCACAGCAGGCTCGGCCAGTCGGGCTTGCGCAGCCTCGCCCAGGATCTTCGCCACGCGCTCGGCATCGGGGATGCAGCGCAGGGCGGGCTCGGTCTTCTTCATGTGCCAGGGCCTCACATGCGGCCAGGTGTTGGCGTAGGACAGCCGCGTTTCTCCAAGCAGGCTAAGGGCGATGGTCCCGGTCCCACCTTGTCTCAGATCAAGTTTCGCGCCCCCGATCCATCGATAGGGCAGGTTCAGCGTCACCGTCAGCGCCGCGCCGATTCGCATCGCCACCCGGCGGTTGGTGATGGTGTAGACCGTGCTGCGGGCCTGGATCAGCGCGATCAGCCACAGCAGGAAACAGGCCACGAAGCCCATCACCAGAAAGGGCGAACCGATCTGGATCGCGGTCCAGAACGGCACCTCGGCCCCCGCGACCAGCGCGCGCCAGCCGAAGAACAGAACGAAGTAACCGGCCACCCAGTAGAGGCTCAGCGATTCCACCGCCAGGCGCCAGGTGTCGGGGCGGCCCTGCCAGAGGATCTCCTCGCCCTCGGGGAGGTGTTCGGGCAGGCCACGGATCGGCTCCACCTGAAAGTCGTCATGTGACATCGTCATTCCCTTCCGTGTTTTTGGCCGTCGGGTGCCAGCCTGGGGCCGCGCGCCCCGGATCGGGCGGGGGGACGCGGCGCTGGCGGGCTGCGCGGTCGTTGCCGCGCAACCCCGGGGTCGATCAGCCCAGCTGGGGCTCCAGCCGGCTCGGGCTCGCATAGAGGGTACCGCCGGCGTAGTAGGCCGAGATCTTCTCTTCCTCGAGCTTGGTGATGGTGTCGGCGGATTTGGTCTTCGGCACCCCGGCGAAATGCTCGCCGAAGATCGACCGCACCTGCAGCCGCGACGGCCAGATCCGGGCCATGCCGATGGGCACCAGCCGCGTGCCGCCGCCGAAGGCCCCATCGAGCTCGATCTCGACATAGCGCACGAGCTGTTCGGGCTCGTCGACCCAGAGGTCCGAGACCTTGCCCACCACCTCGCCGTCGCCGGCCTGCACCTCCAGGCCCCGCGGGTCGATCCCGGCCGAAACCTCGAAACCCTCGAGCTTCTTCATGGGCCGGATCTTGGGATGGCCCTTGCCGTCCAGTTCCGGCTCGTCGCGCCGCGGCGCCCAGGACCCAGGGCCAACCCCATCGACCATGGGATCGCCGGTGGGCTCCAGCGGATAGCCGTTCGGCGCCACACGCTTCAGCGCGACCTCGCGCGCCTCGCGCTTGTAGTCGGGCACGGTGTACTCGCCGCGGCCGTGGGGCAGCTTGAAGGTCTTGGGCGCCGGCAGCGGCAGGTTGAAGCCTTCCTGGCCGCCGTCCTCGTTCTCGAGGGGGTAGCCCTCGCGCATGTTCTCGGTCTGCAGGTAGTAGATCAGCAGGGCGAAGAAGAGCCAGAAGATGTACAGGCTGATCTGCGCCAGATCGATGTTGTTGAAGGTTGCGGCGTCAAACATGGAAGGAGTCCTCCGTCAGGCCATGTCAGCTGGGCAGCTCGGCGAGCCCGATCCGTTCCGAACTGCCCGTGGGGGTTTGAAGCGCGCCCCAGGACCGCACCAGCGGACCGAGGACGACGAGGGTGAGAAACAGAAGCGCGATCTCCAGCGCATAGACCGAGGCGTAGCCGGTGGCGGGGGTGTTCAGGGGCTCGCCCAGGCTGCCCGACAGGGCCGTGGCATTCACCACGTCGCGGATGGTGCCGCCGGCAAAGATCGACAGCCCCGCCCCGGTTGCCTGCGCAGCCCCCCAGGCACCCAGCGCCAGCCCGCGGCCCGCAAGCCCCTGCACCGGCATCAGCATCGCCGCCGTCAGGGTCGCCACGGCAAACAGGCCGCCGCCCCAGCCGATCAGGAAGGCACCGGTGTAGAAGATCGCCGGGCTGTCCAGCGGCGCGGCAAAGATCACCGCCGCGAAGGCCGCGATCCCGGCCAGCACGCCGCGACCGGCCATCCGGTAGGGGTCCATCCGCTGCGCCAGCCAGCGCGCGGCCATGCCGAAGGCGATCAGCGCGCCCACAGCCCAGGTCGCCGTCAGCAGCGTGGTGGCCGAGACGCTCAGCCCCAGCACCTCGCCGCCATAGGGCTCCAGCAGCACGTCCTGCATGTTGAAGGCCACGGCGCCGATGAACACCACCGCCAGCAGCCGCCCAGCCTGCCCGCCGCGGGTGTAATCCGCCCAGGCGTCGCGGAACAGCGGCCGCGGCGCCTCGCGCTCGGCCCGGCTCATGGGCCGCACGGCCTCCTGCTTCCACAGCGCGACGACATTGATGAGCAGCGTCAGCGCGGCGGCGCCCTGCACCACCTCGATCAGCCGGATCTGGCTGAAGTCGTAAAGCAGCCAGCCCACGACCAGCGCCGAGACGCCCATCCCGATCAGGAACATCACGTACAGCAGCGCCACCACCCGCGGCCGGGTCTCGTCCGTCGCGCGGTCCGAAGCCAGCGCGAGGCCGGCGGTCTGGGTCATGTGCATCCCCAGACCGGTCATCACGAAGGCAATCGCCGCCAAAACCTCGCCCGCGTAAGGCACCTCATAGGTCTGGTCGCCCGACAGCACGATCAGCGCGAAGGGCATGATCGCGAGGCCGCCAAACTGGTACAGCGAGCCGAACCACAGGAACGGAATCCGCTTCCACCCGATCGCAGACCGGTACGTGTCCGACTTGAACCCGAACAGCGCCCGCAGCGGCGCCACCAGCACCGGCAGGGCGATCATGGACGCGACCAGCATCGCCGGGATCGACAGCTCCACGATCATCACGCGGTTCAGCGTGCCCAGCAGCATCACCGCCGCCATGCCCACCGAGATCTGGAACAACGCCAGCCGCAGAAGCTGGCCCAGCGGGAACTCGGGGCTGGCGGCATCGGCGAAGGGCAGCGCCTTCAGGCTCACCGTCTTTAGGAAGGGCTGACGCTTCTCCCCCTCCTCGATCTTGGCATCGAGCTTCGCCATCAGGCTTTGCCAGGCACGGATCATGGGCGCAGCTCCATGGCCTGGGAGATGTAGAAGCCCCGGCTGACCCGGGTCACACGGCGCAGCGGCCCCGACAGCCCCTCGGCCCGCACCGCGGCCTCGATGGCTGCGTCACTGTGCGGGATGATCTGGGGCGAGCGGTCCGAGCGCGGAAACGCCTTCCCTGCCAGCCACATGGCACTCAGGAACGGGGTCTTGGGCGCAATGGTGAACACCACCGCCTGCCCCGTGCGCGCCATCAGCCGCGCCAGCGCCCGGCCGATGTCGGCGGCCTCGTAGTGGATGAGGCTGTCCATCGCCATGACGTAGTCGAAGCTGCCATGCCCCTCGTCCAGCATGTCGCCAGGCGTATAGGTGATCCGCGACGCCACCGCCTCCGGCGTGCGCTTGCGCGCCACCTCCAGAAGCTGGGGCGAGATGTCCACGCCCACCACCTGCGCGCCGCGCTCGGCCAGCGCCACGCTCATTGGGCCCGCGCCGCAGCCCGCATCCAGCACGCGCGCCCCGGTCAGGTCCTCGGGCAGGCGGCCCAGCATGGCCGCGCGCATGGTGTCGCGGCCCTCGCGCACGGTCTGCCGGATGCGGCTGACCGGCGCATCCGAGGTCAGCCGTTCCCAGGTCTTGGCCGCGGTCCGGTCGAAATAATGTTCGAGCCGCGCGCGGGTGGAGGCGTAGCTGTCCATCGCCGCCCCCTCAGTCGAAGCCCAGAAGCTCGAAGATCCGGCGATCCTCCAGCGGCGCGGGCGCCAGCGGCTCGGTGCCGTTCCACAGCGTCTCGGCCAAGCGGATGTATTCGGCGCGCGCCTGCACGATGTCCTCGTCGTCGGGCATCTCGAACAGGGTCTTCTTCTTCAGCCGCGACCGCCGGATCGAATCCAGATCCGGCATATGCGCGATCCGCTTGAAGCCGACCTCGCGGCAATACCGGTCCACCTCGTCGGTGTCCTTCGAGCGGTTGGCGATGCAGCCCGCCAGCCGCACGGCGTAGTTCTTGGACTTGGCCTGCACCGCCGCGATGATGCGGTTCATCGCATAGATCGAGTCGAAATCGTTGGCCGTGACGATGACCGCCCGGTCGGCATGCTGCAGCGGCGCCGCGAAGCCGCCGCAGACCACATCGCCCAGCACGTCGAAGATCACGACGTCGGTGTCCTCCAGCAGGTGGTGCTGTTTCAGCAGCTTCACCGTCTGGCCCACCACATAACCGCCGCAGCCGGTGCCCGCGGGCGGACCGCCGGCCTCAACCGCCTTGACGCCGTTGAAGCCCTCGAACACGAAATCCTCGGCCCGCAGTTCCTCGGGGTGGAAATCCACCTCCTTGAGGATGTCGATCACGGTGGGCACCAGCGTGCCGGTCAGCGTGAAGGTCGAGTCATGCTTCGGGTCGCAGCCGATCTGCAGCACGCGCTTGCCCAGCATCGAGAACGCCACCGACAGGTTCGACGAGGTCGTCGACTTGCCGATCCCGCCCTTGCCGTAGACGGAAAAGACCTTGGCGCCTTCGATCTTCGCGCCGGGGTCCTGGTGCACCTGCACCGATCCTTCGCCGTCCTCGCCCTTGCGAAGCGTCGGGGGTGTGCGGTCGAGCGGGCTCATGGGCGGCTCCTTCCTTGGTTTCCACTGGCCGCCGAGGCGGCTTCGTTCCCTTTTCGGCGCGCGGTTCTCGTGCCGCTCATTGCGCCGCGATTCCTTCCAGCCGGTCCTCGATCTCGTCGGCGGCGGCTTGCAGTGCCGCCAGCGTCTCGTCGTCCGGCTGCCAGTATTGACGGTCCGAGGCCTCCAGCAGGCGGCCTGCCATCCGGGCGCTCGCCTTCGGGTTCAGCTCCAGCAGCCGCTTGCGCATCTCGGCATCGAGGACAAACGTCTCCGACAGCCGCTGATAGACCCAGGGCTCCACCTGCCCCGTGGTCGCCGACCAGCCGAGCGTGTTCGTCACCTGCGCCTCGATCTGCCGGACCCCTTCGGAGCCGTGCTTGAGCATCCCCTCGAACCATTTGGGGTTGAGGCTGCGGCTCCGGGTCTCCAGCGCCACCTGCTCCTGCAGGGTCCGCACCTTGGCCGCCCCCCGGGTCTGGTCGCCGATATAGATGGCGGCCTCTTCCCCACGGGCCCGCTTCACCGCCCGGGCGATGCCCCCCAGCGTGTCGAAGTAATGGTCCACCGTGGTGACGCCGAGCTCCACCGACTCCAGGTTCTGATAGGCGATATCGACGTCCTTCAGCGCGGCCTGCAGGAGCTTCGGATTGGCCTTCGCCTTGCCGTTCCGCCCATAGGCAAACGACTTCCGCTTCTCATAGGCATCCGCCAGCTCGTCCTCCTCGCCCCAGGCCGAGCTGTCCACCAGCACGTTGACGTTGGACCCATACGCCCCCTCGGCGTTGGAGAAGACCCGCAGCGCCGCCTCCTCGATGTCCACGCCCGCCTTGGCGGCGTAATCCTCGGCATGGGCCTTGATGAAGTTCAGCTCCCGCGGCTCGTCGGCCGTCGCGGCCTTGTACGCGGCCTCCGCCAGCATCCGCGTCTGCAGCGGCAGAAGATCCCGGAAGATCCCCGACAGCGTCATCACCACGTCGATCCGCGGCCGGCCCAGCACCTCCAGCGGCACCAGATCGGCGCCCGAAAGCCGCCCGAAACTGTCGAACCGCGGCACAGCCCCCATCAGCGCCAGCGCCTGCGCGATCGGCACCCCGTCCGACTTGATGTTGTCCGACCCCCACAGCACCAGCGCTACCGAGCGCGGCATCTTCTCGTGGGTCTCCAGCAACAGAGCCGCCTGCTGCGCCCCGTCCCGCATCGCGAACGCCGTGGGCATCCGGAACGGATCGAAGGCGTGAATGTTGCGCCCCGTCGGCAGCACCTCCGGAGACCGGATCAGGTCGCCGCCCGGCACCGGACGGATATACCGCCCCCCCAGCGCCCGCATCAGCGCCGGCAGCTCATGCTCCTGCGCCAGCAGCGCGTCGACCTTGTCCCGGGTCTCGGGCGTCTGGTCCGCCATCACCCGCAGATGCTCGGCCCGCTGGGCCGCATCCATGGGCCGGCCCAGGACATGCAGCCCGTCGGGGATCAGCGCGTCCTCGGTCTCCAGCAGTTTCAGCCACAACCCGTCGGGGTCGGAGCCGTCCATGTCCACCGCCGCCGCCTGATCCGCGATCAGCGCGGCCAGTTCCGCGCGCCCCTCGGCATCGCGGCCCAGCTCGCGCCAGCGCTTCACGCTGTCCTTGAGCTCCAGCAGGCCCTTGTAGAGGCCCGAGGCCGCCAGCGGCGGCGTCAGATGCGTCACCGTCACCGCCCCCGACCGGCGCTTGGCCAGCGTCGCCTCGGACGGGTTGTTCGAGGCATAGAGATACACATTCGGCATGTCGCCGATCAGCCGGTCGGGCCAGTCCGAGGCGCCCATGCCCGACTGCTTGCCCGGCATGAACTCCAGCGCGCCATGCATGCCGAAATGCAGCACCACATCGGCGGCAAACCGGTTCTTCAGCCACAGATAGAAGGCCGAGAACGCATGCGTCGGTGCAAACCCGCGCTCGAACAGGAGCCGCATCGGGTCGCCCTCGTAGCCGAAGGTGGGCTGCACCCCCACGAAGACCTTGCCGAACTGCGCGCCAAGGATAAACACCCCGCGCCCGTCCGACCGCACCTTGCCCGGTGCCGGCCCCCAGACCGCCTCGATCTCCTTCAGCCAGGGCGTGCCGCGGACGATATCGTCGGCGGGCACATGGGCGGCCACATTGGCCTCCTGCCCGTGGATCTCGGCATTGCCCTCCAGCACCGCCGCGCGCAGCTCCTCCACGGTCGCGGGGGGCTCGATGTCATACCCCTCGGCCTTCATCCGGTGCAGCGTGTTGAACAGCGACTCGAAGACATTCAGATACGCCGCCGTCCCCACCGCCCCCGCATTAGGCGGAAAGCCGAACAGCACCACGGCGACCCGGCGATCCGCCACCCGCGACCGGCGCAGCTTGCTCAGCCGCTCGATCCGTGCGGCCAGCCGCTCGATCCGTTCCGGGCAAGGCGACATGGCCCGCGTCGGGCAGGGGTTGTGGCAGGTCTCCTTGCAACCGTTGCAGGCGACCTCGCCGTGCCGGCCGGCAAAGACAGTCGGATTGGTCGCGCCGTCGATCTCCGGCAGGGCGATCAGCATGGTGGTCTCCACCGGCCCCAGCCCCTGACCCGACTCCGCCCATTGCGCCAGCGTCTGGAACTCCAGCGGGTGCGCCGCGACATATGGCACGTCGAGGTCCGACAGCACCGTCACCGCCGCTGCGCTGTCGTTGTACGCAGGCCCCCCGATCAAGGAGAACCCGGTCAGCGACACCATCGCATCGATCCGCACCCCCGCGCCCGCGCGGAAATAGGCGTCGATCGCCGGCCGGCCGTCGAGGCCCCCGGCAAAGCCCGGGATCACCCGCAAGCCGCGCGCCTCCAGCGCCCGGATCACCGCATCGTAATGCGCCGTGTCGCCCGCGAGAATGTAGCTGCGCAGCATCAGGATGCCGACGGTGCCCACCGGCTTGGCCGGCCCCGGCAGATCCTCAAGCCGCGTGGTGATGCGGTCCGGCAGCTCGGGGTGGTAGAGGCCCACATCCGGGTAGTCGATGGGGGCGGCGGCCTTGACCCCGCGCCACCGCTCCTCATGCGCATAGCGCGAGATCAGGAAGCGGATCATCTGCTCGACATTGTCGTCGGACCCGCCCAGCCAGTACTGCATGGTCAGGAACCACGCGCGCAAATCCTGCGCCTTGCCGGGGATCCACCGCAGGATCTTGGGCAGCCGGCGCAGCATGGCCATCTGCTTCTCGCCCGACTGCGCGGCCGGGGCGCCATCCTTGCCGCCCCCGCGCAGCTTCTTCATCAGCGCCATGAAGCCCGAGGCGGGCCTGGACATGTCCAGATCGCCCATCTTCGTCAGCTTCACGACCTCGCCATCGGCGATCACGCCGATCATGGCGTCGCAAGCCTCGCGACGTGCCTTCAGCTGCGGCAGGATCGCCTGCACGTGCTCCTCGATGAACAGCAGGTTCGCGACGATGATGTCGCCGCGCAGCACATCCCGCCGCGCCGCCTCCAGCGCCGCCGGGTTCTCGGCCCACTGGGCTGCGGCGTGGACGGTGACGGTCAGGCCCGGAAAGTCCTTCGCCAGCCGCTCGGACACCCGCGCCGCGGGCCCCGCGGCATGGGCGTCCAGCGTGACGATGACGATGTGGTAGCCCGGCGCCTGGTCGCCGCCGCTGCCCCCGCCCGAGCGTGTGAAGATGTCATCGCGCATAATGGGCCTTCGCTTCGTACAGCGTGTCCACGCTGATCTCGCTCACGCCGCGCTCGGCGGCGTATTTCTCGGTATTGCGCCGGGCCTTGCCGCGCACGAAGAAGGGGATCTTCTTCAGCTCGCTCTCGGCTGAGGGCAGCCAGACGACCTCGACGCTGGACGCCCCCGCGGCGCCCTGCGGCGCCGCCTGGGTGTCGCGCCCCGTCTCGGGCGCCGCCTGGGAAACAGATGCGGCCGCGGGGGCGGGAACGCCCCCGTCGGCCGCGGCCGCTGGTTCGGCCGGGGTCCTCTCCAGCGGGTTCGCGTCCATCGCCCGCGGCGCATGCCCCCCATGGTGGGACGGCCCGGCCGCGTCGTGGAATTCGAAATCGTCGCGGAACATGTGCAGGAGGTGCTCCTCCAGCCCCATGACCAGCGGATGCACCCAGGTGTCGAAGATGACGTTCGCACCCTCCCACCCCATCTGAGGCGAGTAGCGCGCCGGAAAATCCTGCACATGCACTGGCGCCGAGATCACCGCACAGGGGATCCCCAGCCGCTTGCCGATATGCCGCTCCATCTGGGTGCCGAGGATCATCTCGGGCGCGGCGGCCTCGATGGCCTGCTCCACCTCCAGGTAGTCGTCGGTGACCAGCGCCTCGAGGCCGAAGTCCTTGGCCAGCGCCCGGATCGGCCGCGCCATCTCGCGGTTGTAGCAGCCCAGGCCCACGACCTCGAAGCCCATCTCGTCGCGGGCGATGCGGGCGGCGGCGCGGACATGGGTGCCGTCGCCGAACAGGAACACCCGCTTGCCGGTCAGGTAGGTGCTGTCCACCGACTTCGACCACCAGGGCAGCCGCAGCCTGCTTTCGTCGGCGCGCACCGGCAGGCCGGTGATCTGCGACACTTCGGCGAGGAAATCGCGGGTGGCGCCGACGCCGATGGGCACGGTCTTCGTGAAGGGCAGCTTCAGTTCGCGCTCCATCCAGCGCGCGGCAGCCTCGGCATGTTCGGGGTACATCAGCACGTTGAAATGCGCCGCCCCGAGCCGGGTCAGATCCTCGGGCGTGGCCCCCATCGGCCCCACCACATTGACCTCGATCCCCATCTCGTTGAGCAGCGCCGTGACCTCCACCACATCGTCGCGGTGGCGGAAGCCCAGCCCGGTCGGGCCGATCAGGTTCGCGGTCACATGGGCCGTCTTCTCCATCGGCCGGGCCAGCGCCCGCACGATCTGGAAGAAGGTCTCGTCGGTCCCGAAGTTTTCCTTGCGCTGATAGGAGGGCAGCTCCAGCGGGATCACCGGCACCGGAATGCCCATGGTCTCGGCCAGCCCGCCGGGGTCGTCCTGGATCAGCTCGGCCGTGCAGGAGGCGCCGACGATCAGCGCCTGCGGCTTGAACCGGTCATAGGCGTCCTGCGCGGCCTGCTTGAACAGCCCCGCCGTGTCCGAGCCCAGATCGCGGGCCTGAAACGTCGTATAGGTCACCGGCGGGCGGTGGTCCCGCCGCTCGATCATGGTGAACAGCAGGTCGGCATAGGTATCGCCCTGCGGCGCATGCAGCACGTAATGCAGCCCCTTCATCCCCGTCGCAACGCGCATGGCGCCGACATGGGGCGGGCCCTCATAGGTCCAGACGGTCAGTTTCATGCGCTGCCCTCCCCGCTCGCGGCATGGGCTTGCCCATGCGCGGCCGACGGGGGCTCGATGCCCCCCGAGGCCGCACCCCCGGACACCTGCCCGGTGGCCCGGCCCATGGCACCGCCGGCGACGCCGCCCTGCAGGTCCTTGAGAATGCCCCGCCGCCGCAGCGGCCGGGCGAACAGCCCCGCCAGATCGGCGGCCTGTTCGTAGAAATGCACCGGGGTGAAGACGAGCTCGATGGCCCATTTCGTGGCCAGCCCCTCGGCCTCCAGCGGATTGGCCAGCCCCAGCCCGCAGACCGTCAGGTCCGGCCGCGCCGCCCGGGCGCGGTCGAGCTGCAGGTCCACGTCCTGCCCTTCAGACAGCACCGGCCCTTCGGCCATCAGGTCCAGATCTGGCCCCACGATCTGCTTGTGGATGTAGGGGGCGCCGACCTCGATCGCCTCCATCCCGCATTCGCGGGTCAGGAAGCGCGCCAGCGGGATTTCCAGCTGGCTGTCGGGGAAGAAGAAGATCGACTTGCCCCGCAGCGTCTCGGCCACCGCCGAGATCGCCTTGCGCGCCCGCGCCCGGGGCGCGTCGGTGGCCCGCGCGAAGGCCTCGGCGCTCACCCCGAATTCGGCGGCGATGGCGGCGAGCCAGGCGGTCGTGCCCTCCTCGCCGAATGGGAAGGGGGCGGCGATGTGGCGGGCGCCGCGGCGCTCCAGCGCCGAGGTCGTCTCGCCCAGGAAGGGCTGGGTCAGCGCAAAGACGGTGTTCGGCCCGATGGCCGGGATCTCCTCGGAGCGTCGGGCAGGCAGGACGCGCACCGGGCCCACGCCCATGGCGGCCAGAAGCCCGAGCATCTGGTCCTCGACCACATCCGGCAGCGCGCCGACCACCAGAAGCTCCTTCGCGTCGGTCTCCGGCAGCACCGGCACCATGGAGGCAAGGCAGGCGTCTTCGCCCTCGGTGAAGGTCGTCTCGATCCCCGAGCCCGAATAGTTCAGAACCCGCACATGGGGCGCGTGCACCTTCGTCAGCCGCTCGGCGGCGCGGGACAGGTCCAGCTTGATCACCTCCGACGGGCAGGAGCCCACCAGGAACAGCTGCCGGATGTCGGGGCGGCGCGCCAGCAGGCGGCCGACCTCGCGGTCGAGCTCGTCATGGGCGTCGGCCATGCCGGCCAGATCGCCCTCCTCCAGGATCGCGGTGCCGAAGCGCGGCTCGGCAAAGATCATCACCCCGGCGGCCGACTGCAGCAGATGGGCGCAGGTGCGCGACCCGACCACCA
>SKMM01000174.1 GCA_007121055.1 Paracoccaceae bacterium
ACCGGCGACCTGTTCAACCTCTATGTCTGGTTCGAGGTGATGCTGATCGCGTCCTTCTGCCTGCTGGTGCTGGGCGGCTCGAAGCAGCAGCTTGACGCGGGCATCAAGTATGTCGCGCTCAACCTCGTCTCCACGCTGGTGTTCCTGTCCGGCATCGGGCTTCTGTACGGCCTCACCGGCACGCTGAACATGGCCGACCTGCGCGGCGCCGTGGCCGAGGTCGAGAACCAGGGCCTCGTGACCGTCATCGCCATGCTCTTCATGGTGGGCTTCGGGGTGAAGGCTGCGGTTTTCCCGCTGTTCTTCTGGCTGCCCGCCTCCTACCACACCCCCTCCTTCGCCGTGTCCGCCGTCTTCGCCGGCTTGCTGACCAAGGTGGGCGTCTACGCCCTGATGCGGATGTTCACCCTCGTGTTCGTGGGCGATGTCGGCTTCACCCACGAGATCCTGATCTGGGTGTCGGCGCTGACCATGCTCACCGGCGTCCTCGGCGCCGCCGCGCAGACCGACTTCCGCAAGATCCTCAGCTTCCACATCATCAGCCAGATCGGCTACATGACGCTGGGGCTCGCGCTGTTCACCCCGCTCGCGCTGATGGGAGGGGTCTTCTACCTCGTCCACCACATCATCGTGAAGGCCAACCTGTTCCTCGTGGCCGGTGTCGCCGACAAGCTCGCCGGCCACACCGACCTCAACCGCATCGGCGGCCTCTATAAGTCCTCGCCGTGGCTGGCGGCCCTGTTCATCGTGCCGGCCTTCTCGCTCGCGGGCTTCCCGCCGCTGTCGGGTTTCTGGGCGAAATACCTCATCGTGATGGCCTCGATCGAGCTGCAGGAGTGGGTGATCGTCTTCGTGGCCCTCTTCGTGGGCTTGCTGACGATCTTTTCCATGACCAAGATCTGGGGCATGGCCTTCTGGAAGCCGCACCCCGACGGGATCGAGCCCACGCCGGACCGCGCGCCCGCGCGCATCCGCATCCCCATGATGATCCCCATCGTGGGTCTGGCGGCCATGACCGTGGTGATCGGCCTCTTCCCCGAACCCTTCGTGCAGTTCGCCGAGGTGTCCGCCGCCCAGCTCCTCAACCCCGCGCTCTATGTGGAAACCGTGCTGGGCGCAGCGGCGGAGCCTGCGCAATGAACCCGCTGGTCATCAACCTGCTGCTCGCCTTCTGCTGGGCGGCCGTGACGGGGGATTTCTCCGCAGGCGGGCTGACCACCGGCCTCGTGTTCGGCTTCCTTGCCCTCTGGATCGCGCAGCCGCTGGTGGGGCTCGACCAGTTCTACTTCCTGCGCGTGTACCGCGTCGCCCGGCTGACGGTCTATTTCTTCTGGGAGCTGCTGTTGTCCTCGGTCAAGGTGGCCGTGGACGTGCTGCGCCCGGTGCCGCGCAACACGCCGCGCATCATCACCATGCCGCTCGATGTCGAGACCGACATGGAGATCCTGACGCTGACCAACCTCATCTCGCTCACCCCCGGCACCCTGTCGGTGGACGTGACCGAGGACCGCCGCGAGTTGATCGTGCACGCGATGTTCGCCGACGACCCGGAGGCCGAGATCGCCAACCTCAAATCCGGCATGGAACGCATGGTTCTGGAGGCCTTTCGCCCATGACATCCCTCGGTTTTCTGGATCTGTCGGTCTATATCGGCTTCGTGATGGTGATGGCCGCGCTGGTGGTGGGCTTCATCCGGCTGGCGCTGGGGCCCAGCCTCGCGGACCGGGTGGTGGCGCTCGACATGATGACGATCACGATCATCGTGTTCTGCGGCCTCTATGCGATCTACACGGGCGACGCGTCCTTTCTCGACGTGGCCATCGTGCTCGCGCTGATCGGCTTTCTGGCGACCGTGGCCCTCGCCCGTTACGCGGAACGGCGTTACGAGCGTGACCGCGCCACCGGCCCCGCACCAACGCCAAAGGAGGTCTCCGATGATTGAGATCCTCGCCGGTCTCCTCGTCCTGGCCGGTTCGGGCTTTACCCTGGTCGCGGCCATCGGCATCCTGCGCTACCCCGACCTCCTGATGCGCATGCACGCCTCCACCAAGGCCGGTACGCTGGGCTCGATCCTCGTGCTGGCGGCCATGGCGCTGGTGGTGGCGGAGGGTACGGTGACGGCCAAGACCATCGCCACGGTCCTGTTCCTGCTGCTGACCGCCCCCATCGCTGCGCACATGATCGGCCGCGCCTATGTGCGCACCGAAAAGACGCCCAAGCCCGAGGATGGCCCGGACTGAGGCGTCAACCGGGCACCGCCGTCGTTCCCGCAGATTCAGGGGTACGCGCAGTCCGAGGCGGATGTATCCCCGACCGCGCAGGCGCCCTCAATCGGTCTTCGGCGGCAGGGCCAGCAGGTCGAGATGGCCGATCTCGGCCGTCTCGAAGGTGCGGCGCCCGGCCAGCCACTCAGGCGCCCCGGCGCATCCTGCCTCCTCAGCCGCCGCCGCGATCCCGTCGCACAGCGCCCCATGCAGCGCCGCCTGCGCGGGCCCGAGCCGCCAAGGGCTGGCGGCCAGCCGAACATCGAACCCCTGCGCCGACAGCGCGTCGGCCATCCGCTGCGCCGCATCCGGCCCCAGCGCCGGCCCCATCCCCTTGTCGCCGCGCTGGTGGGCGTTGAAGGCCGCCGTCACCTCCGCATCCCCCGGCAGGGCCGGCTGCCAGCGCATCACCCCGTCATAGTTCAGCGCCGCATAGAGCCCGATCCCCCGCGCCGCCAGCAGATCGGCCAGCGCCTCGACCCACGCCACCGGCATCAAATCCAGCAGCGCCGACGCCGTCACCAGATGCGCCCCCGCCAGCGGCAGCGCCTCCAGCCGCGCAAGGTCGGCCCGGTACGCCGTCCCCCCGCAGCGCGCGACCGCCTCCTCCAGCAGCCCGGCATCGGCATCCACCAGACGCCAGTCCGCCCCCGGCAGGCGCCCGCCAAAGGCCCGCACCGTCGAGCCCGTCCCGCAGCCCAGATCGACCAGAACCGGCGGCGCTCCGGCTGAGGCCCGCCGCGCCTCCTCCGCCGCCGCCTCCAGCAGCGCGCCATCCCGCGCCGCCAGATCGGCCGGTTCCCGCAGCGCAAGCCACTCCGCACTGAACCCCATGCTCGCCCCTTCCCCTGCAATTCCCCTTGACGGATACCGAGAGAAAATCGGCCCACGCCGCCGCCCCCAATCCCCGCGCCCTTCATCGCCCGAGGCTGCGGCACGGCCATCCCGTCGCCCCAAGGCTCGCTGCGCCCTGGGCCCCGCGGCTCTGCCTCCGTCACCGCGGATCAGACACCCCTGCGAAACCCCTCCGACAGTGCGCCGCCCTGCGCGCCTTGCAGCGCGCGCCGCCGAGGGGGGCTCGATGCCCCCCGAGGCGGCCCTTCCGGCGCGCGGCCCCCGCTGTCAGCTCCCCAGCACCGCCTCCAGCCGCGCTGCCACCGCCGCCGACGTGTCGGCCCAGCCCGGCAGCCC
>SKMM01000301.1 GCA_007121055.1 Paracoccaceae bacterium
AAGCTGATCCAGCTCGCTCCCGTGCCGATGTCCAAGGTGTTCTTCACCAATTCGGGCTCCGAGGCCAACGACACGGTGATGAAGCTTTTGTGGTACCGCTCCAACGCCATGGGCCAGCCGGAGCGCAAGAAGATCATCAGCCGGCTGCGCGGCTATCACGGGATCACCATCGCGTCCGGGTCGCTGACCGGCCTGCCCTACAACCACGCCAGCTTCGACCTGCCGCTGCCCGGCGTGCTGCATGTGGGTTGCCCGCATTTCTGGCGCGAGGGGCGCGACGGCGAGACCGAGGAAGCCTTCGCCAGCCGCCTCGCCGAGGAACTGGAGGAGACGATCCAGCGCGAGGGGCCGGACACCATCGCCGCCTTCATCGGCGAGCCGGTGATGGGCGCGGGCGGCGTGGTCGTCCCCCCCGCGACCTACTGGCAGAAGATCCAGACCGTGCTGCGGCGCCACGACATCCCGCTGATCGCCGACGAGGTGATCTGCGGCTTCGGGCGCACCGGGCGGATGTTCGGCTCGGAGCTGCTGGGCATCGAGCCCGACATCATGGTGATGTCCAAGCAGATGACCTCGTCCTACCTGCCGATGGCGGCGGTGGTGATGAACGCGCGGATCTTCGAGCCCATCGCCGACGAGACGCACCGCATCGGCACCTTCGGGCATGGCTTCACCGGCTCGGGACACCCGGTCGCCGCCGCCGTGTCGGTCGAGAACATCCGCATCATCGAGGAGCGCGGGCTGGTCGAGCAAGCCGCCCGCGTGGGCGCCCACATGCAGAAGCGCCTGCGCGAACTGTCGGACATGCCCATCGTCGGCGAGGTGCGCGGCGTGGGCATGATCGCCGCGGTGGAACTGGTGGGCGACAAGGCCACCAAGGCGCCCCACGGCAAGGCCGGCGCGCTGGGCATGCCCGCCATGGCGGCGATGCAGGAGGAGGGCGTGCTCGTGCGCGCTCTGGGCGACACGCTCGCGGTCTGCCCGCCGCTGATCACAACCGAGGATCAGGCCGACCAGATCGTCGACGCCTTCCACCGCGCCCTGCCCCGCGTCGCCAGGGAGGTCGGCCTGGGCTGATGCCCGGTCCGGTCGCCTGACGCGGGGGCCGGGGTCGGTGGGGCGATACCGGCAGGGTCGCCCTGCTCCTGCAACAGGGACAGAAATCCCGCCGACGGCGGATCACGGGGGTCCGCCGCAGGGGTGGCGGTTGGGCGTCGCCGACGGTCGTTGCCAAACAAGGAGGGTCGCCCGCCATGGGTCTTGCCATCGCCGCCATGCTCGTCGCACTGGGCCAGGGCGTGGTCCCTGCCCCACCGGCGGGTCTCGCCCAGCTCCTGATCGACGCGCCGCACCGCCCCGCTGTCGAGCGCTCCACGTGGCCCCCGGCGCGTGACGGCCTGCGTGCGGCGGCGATGGGCCGGGCTGCTGGCGCGCTTGGCCTCGAGGGCTGGATCACGCGGGTTTCGGAGACGCTCGACCCTCCCGCGCCCAGGCAGGGCTGGGGCACCGGCAGCGGGCATTACATGCTGGCCACCGACGCCGACGGCCGGATCGTCGTGGAGCATGGGGAAACCCATCGCAGGGTCTATGTTTCCGACAGCGCGGCCGCGCTGAGGGCGGCCGACATTGCCCGGCAGGCCGGCGTTTCCGAAGAGCAGGTGACCGGTGCCTGGCTGCGCGACCGTGCCCCGCATCTGGGCGCCAGCCCGGAGACGGCGCTGGCCCCCGGGCTGGGCGAGGCGCTGTGGGCGGCGCTGCCCCCAAGGGGCGGGACAGCCTCGCACTGGCTCCTGCTGGAACGTGGATATCGCTACGATCTCGACCGCGTGTTTCGCCGCGGTGCCAGCGGCGAATCCGAGCTGCATCCGCTTCTGATCGGGGCCTGGGGCGCAGGCACCCCGCCCGTCCTGACCCAGCGCCAGAGCCTGTTCCAGGACGAGAGTCGGAACATCGTCGTGCGGGATCTGGAGTTCGCCCGCGGGGTGCGGGTCCTCGGCGGCGGGGACCGCTCTCTGGTCCATCACAACCTTCTGTTCAGCGGCGTCACCTTCCGCCGAAGCGAAAGCAACTTCCAGTCGGTCGCCGGGCTTACCTTTCACGACACGCTGGTGGCCGATGTCTGGCGCACCGGCCGGCCGGAGGGCGAGACCTGGCACCCGCATGGCAGCCGCGAGTCGGGCTTCTTCATCGCGAACGGGGATGGCGTGCTTCTGGACGGGGTCGTGCTGGACCGGATCGGCTGGGCGCCCGACTTCCTGCCCGACGGCTCGGCCGCGGGGGGGCACCCGCCCAGCATGTACTCGCACAACCTGTATCTGCAGTGGAACACGACGGACGTCACCGTGCGCGACTCGATCTCGATGCGCGCGGCATCCGCCGGAGCGCAGCTGCGGGGCGGGGCGTTCCTGGTCGACAGCCTGTTTCTGGACAACAACTTCGCCTTCAACACCATGGGGGGCGACAGCGGCGACCGGGTGCCGCAGGGCAACCGCAGCCTGCTTCTGGGCAATGTCATCACGCAGGCGGGCGGCCGCGGCCGCGGGCTGCCGCAGATCGGCGCGACGGACTGGGGTGTGCGCAACGAGGCGCTGGACAGCACGCTCATCGGCAACATCGTCGCGCATGCCAACGACCCCGACAATCCCGACGATCGTACGGCGGGACACTCGGCGCTGCACCATCGCCATCCCGATCGCGTGACCCATGACGACACGATCATCTGGCGCTGGGGAGGCACAACGGCGAACGCGGACGCGCTGGAGCCCGAGGTGCTCGACCGCACCACCCTCCAGCGCCACGCCGCCGAGGTCACGGCCCGTCCCGGGGCGGGCGTGGCGGAGTTCGCGGAGCATCTGCGCGGTCTGGAGCCGGCCGCGCGCCGCGCGGCGGTGCAGGACGTGCTGGGATTCTTCCGGACGGGGTTCGGGATCGACGTGGCCCGGCGCGACCAGCCCGCGCGCCTGCGCTTCGTGCCCGACGCGCGGGCCGACGGGGTGCGCTGGGACAACCGGCTGAACTGGGACACGGGCGACCTGCCCGGACATGTGGCGGGCGACAGTGTCGATCTGGATGGCCACCGGGTGGCCTTTGGCGGCACGGTGCGGCTGCGGGATCTGGATCTGGGCGATGGCGGCGGGCTGAGCCTGCAGCACGGGCGGCTGGACGTGACCGGGGCGCTCTCGGCGGGGAAACAGCGCGGCGTGGTCGCCCTGGGGCGCGCGGGCCAGCTGTGGACGGAGGCGATCGCGGGGCCGGGGCTGCTGGAGATCGATGTGTCCGGCGGCCGCTTTGCCAACACCGGGCGGGTGCGCGGGCCGGTGGCGCTGCGGGCCTCTGGCGGGCAGACGGTTCTGGCGACGCCGGGCGCGGTGTTCTCGGCCGGCGCGGGCAGCCGGATTGCGCTGGCGGGCAGCGCCGCCCGGGTGGGCTTTGACGGCGCGGACGGGGGCATGGCG
>SKMM01000381.1 GCA_007121055.1 Paracoccaceae bacterium
CGGCGCAGAGACCGAGCGCGAGGGCCAACGTGAGGCTGAGGGCGGTGCGTCCCGTGCGGGGCGTCGGGGTTTGGGCAAGCATGGGGTTTTCGGGTCCGATCATTCGGCTTGATCATTGGCGAGGCGAAGTCTAACCGCCGCGGCGGGGTGAGGAACACACGAAATCGGGACCGCGCCCCGCTGCGACAGGAGACAGGCGATGTTCCGAGGCTCGATCCCCGCACTGGTCACCCCGTTCCGCGACGGGGCGCTGGATCTCGACGCGCTGGCGGCGCTGGTGGACTGGCATGTGGCGGAAGGCAGCCACGGCCTCGTGCCCGTTGGCACGACGGGCGAGAGCCCGACGCTGAGCCACGAGGAACATGAGCAGGTGATCGCCGAGACCGTTCGGGCCGCCGCGGGCCGGCTGCCGGTCATCGCCGGGGCGGGCTCCAACGCCACGCCAGAGGCGGTGCGGTTCCTGCAGCACGCCGAATCGGTCGGGGCGGACGCCGCGCTGGTGGTCACGCCTTACTACAACAAGCCCACCCAGGCCGGCATGATCGAGCATTTCCGGGTGCTGCACGACTGCTGCAGCCTGCCCATCATCATCTACAACATTCCCGGCCGGTCGGTGGTGGACATGCTGCCCGACACGATGGGCGAGCTTGCGAAACTACCGCGCATCGTGGGTGTGAAGGACGCCACCGGCGACGTGGCCCGGGTGTCGCGGCAGCGCCAGACCTGCGGCGCGGACTTCATCCAGATCTCGGGCGAGGACGCCTCGGCGCTGGGCTTCAACGCCCATGGCGGGGTGGGGTGCATCTCGGTCAGCGCCAATGTCGCGCCCCGGCTGTGCGCCGAGTTCCAGGAGGCCACGCTGCGCGGCGACTATGCTGCGGCGCTGGCGCTGCAGGACCGGCTGATGCCGCTGCACAGGGCGATCTTCCTCGAGCCCGGCGTGGCCGGGGCGAAGTACGCCCTGTCGCGACTCGGCCGCTGCCGCAACGAGGTGCGGCTGCCGCTGGTGCCGGTTACCGGAACCGTGGCCGCCGAGCTCGATGCGGCCATGCGGCACGCTGGACTGCTGGACTGACCTCAGTCGTCGCGGGGCGCGTCCGGGTCGGCCTGGCCCACGCCCACAAAGATGAACCGCAGCGGCAGCGCCCACAGCACGCCGAGGGCGAGGTAGATCAGCGCCTCGATCAGGAAATGCGGGCGGTCGAGGCTCGCCATGATCCCCACCGCCACAAGAATGTAGATCGGCAGCCCCACCACGAGGATCACGATCGACCAGATCCGGCGGGCCTTGTAGCTGAGCTTGGGCATCGGCATGGGCGGCTCCCGCGGATCAGTCGGCGAAGGGGTCGGTGACCAGGATGGTGTCGTCCCGCTCCGGCGAGGTGGAGACTAGGGCCACCGGACAGCGGATCAACTCCTCTATCCGGCGGACGTATTTTACCGCCGCGGCCGGCAGGTCGGCCCAGCTGCGGGCGCCGGCGGTGCTCTCCGTCCAGCCCTCCATGGTCTCGTAGACCGGGCGCACCCGCGCCTGCCGGTCGGCCGCCGTGGGCAGGTGGTCGAGGCGTTCGCCATCCAGCTCGTAGCCCGTGCAGATGCGCAGCTCGTCGAAGCCGTCCAGCACGTCGAGCTTGGTCAGCGCGATGCCCGACACGCCCGATTGCGCGCAGGTCTGGCGCACCAACACCGCGTCGAACCAGCCGCAGCGGCGCTTCCGCCCGGTGACGGTGCCGAACTCCCGGCCGCGCTCGCCCAGCCGCCGGCCGGTGGCGTCGGTGAGTTCGGTGGGGAAGGGGCCCTCGCCCACGCGGGTGGTGTAGGCCTTGACGATGCCCAGCACGAAACCGATGGAGCCCGGCCCCATGCCCGAGCCCGTGGCCGCCATTCCCGCCATGGTGTTGGACGAGGTCACGAAGGGGTAGGTGCCGAAGTCGATGTCCAGCAGCGCGCCCTGCGCGCCCTCGAACAGGATGCGGCGCCCGGCGCGGCGGGCCTCGGTCAGCACCTGCCAGACGGGCCGGGCGAAGGGCAGGATGCGCGGGGCGATCTCGGCCAGCGCGGCCTCGAGGCCCGCCCGGTCCACCGGCTCCAGCCCCAGGCCGCGGCGCAGCGCGTCGTGATGCACCAGCAGCCGGTCGATGCGGCGCGCCCGCGTCTCGGGGTCCGCGAGGTCCGCCACCCGGATCGCGCGCCGCCCCACCTTGTCCTCATAGGCCGGCCCGATGCCACGGCCGGTGGTTCCGATCTTGGCCACGCTGGTCTGGTCCTCGCGGGCGCGGTCCAGTTCGCCATGCACCGGCAGGATCAGCGGCGCGTTCTCGGCGATCATCAGGTTGTCCGGCGTGACGCTCACCCCCTGTCCCACCAGCCGCTCGATCTCTGCCACCAGCGCCCAGGGGTCCAGCACCACGCCGTTGCCGATGACCGACAGCTTGCCCGGCCGCACGATGCCCGACGGCAGCAGCGACAGCTTGTAGACCGCCCCGTCGATCACCAGTGTATGGCCCGCGTTGTGGCCGCCCTGGAAGCGGACGATGACGTCGGCACGCTCGCTCAGCCAGTCGACGATCTTGCCCTTGCCCTCGTCGCCCCACTGGGCGCCGACCACGACGACATTTGCCATTGATCCCTCCGCTGGCGTGCCTGCGGGGCGCTCCTTACCCTGCCCGAGGGGCCAAGGGAACCGCCCGAGGCGGAACGCGGCGGGGTTGCGGCAGTCCCCGTCAGCCTCTATGTCGGCGGCTTGAGGAAAGGCAGGTCCGCCCATGGAAAACATCGTGCTCATCGTCCATCTGATCCTCGCGCTGGGGATCATCGTGGTGGTGTTGCTGCAGCGGTCCGAAGGGGGGGGGCTCGGCATCGGCGGCGGTGGCGGCGGGACGCTGTCGAGCCGGCCGCCGCTGGGTGGCCTCGGCAAGGTGACCTGGGCGCTGGGCATTGCCTTCATCCTGACCTCGCTCACCCTGACCGTTTTCGCGGCCGAGCGTGCGGCGGGCGTGTCGATCCTCGACCGGCTGGGGGTGGAGGCGCCGCAGCGCGCGCCCGAGGCGCCGGTCACGCCCGATGGCGACGGTCTGCTGCCGCCCACGCTTGGCGGGGACGGGGGCCTGACCCCGCCGCGGGCCGAGGACTGAGGCCGAGCTTCACCGCACAATGCGTTGTTAACTTTTGGCCCGGGCCGACTGCATGTTGGGTCGCCGTTGCGGCTGAACGCGGGATGGGCTAAGGGCTGACTCCCGTGACGCTTGCCGTGCCTGGGCGCGGCGGAACGGGGGTCCCTGAGATGTCTCGCTATGTCTTCATCACCGGGGGGGTGGTGTCATCGCTCGGCAAGGGGCTCGCCTCGGCCGCCCTCGGCGCGCTTCTGCAGGCCCGCGGCTTCACCGTGCGGTTGCGCAAGCTCGACCCCTACCTGAACGTCGACCCGGGCACGATGTCGCCGTTCGAACATGGCGAGGTCTTCGTCACCGACGACGGCGCCGAGACCGACCTCGACCTCGGACACTACGAACGCTTCACCGGGGTGTCCGCGCGCGCGACCGACTCCGTCAGCTCCGGCCGGATCTATTCCAACGTTCTGGAGAAGGAACGCCGCGGCGACTATCTCGGCAAGACGATCCAGGTGATCCCCCACGTCACCAACGAGATCAAGGATTTCCTGGCCGTGGGCGACGGCGAGGTCGACTTCCAGCTCTGCGAGATCGGCGGCACGGTGGGCGACATCGAGGGCCTGCCCTTCTTCGAGGCGATCCGGCAATTCGCCCATGAACGCCCGCGCGGCCGCTGTATCTTCATGCACCTGACGCTGTTGCCCTATCTGGCAGCGTCGGGCGAGCTCAAGACCAAGCCCACCCAACACTCGGTCAAGGAGTTGCGCGCCATCGGCATCGCGCCGGACGTGCTGGTCTGCCGCTCCGAACACCCGATCCCGGAAACCGAGCGCGCCAAGATCGCGCTGTTCTGCAACGTCCGCCCCGAGGCGGTGATCCCGGCCTATGACCTGAAATCGATCTACGAGGCGCCGCTCGCCTACCACCGCGTGGGCCTCGACCAGGCCGTTCTGGACGCCTTTGGCATCTCCCCCGCGCCGCGCCCCAACCTCGCGCGCTGGGAGGACGTGATGGACCGGCTGGACCACGCCGAGGGCGAGGTCCGCGTGGCCATCGTCGGCAAATACACCCGTCTCGAGGACGCCTACAAATCCATCGCCGAGGCGCTGACCCATGGCGGCCTCGCCAACCGCGTCCGCGTCCGCGCGGAATGGATCGATTCGGAGATCTTCGAGGCCAAGGATCCCGCGCCCTATCTGGAAGGCTTCCACGCCATCCTCGTCCCCGGCGGCTTTGGCGAACGCGGCACTGAAGGCAAGATCCGCGCCGCCCAATTCGCGCGGGAACGCAAGATCCCCTATCTCGGCATTTGCCTCGGCATGCAGATGGCGGTGATCGAGGCCGCGCGGAACCTCGCCGGCCTTGGCGACGCAGGCTCGGAGGAGTTCGACCACGAGGCTGGCGCCCGCCGCTTCACCCCGGTGGTCTACCACCTCAAGGAATGGGTGCAGGGCAACCACACCGTCCGGCGCAAGGCCACCGACGCCAAGGGCGGCACCATGCGGCTGGGGGCCTACACCGCGCAGCTGACGCAGGGCTCCCGCGTGGCCGAGGTCTATGGTGCCACCACCATCGAGGAACGCCACCGCCACCGTTACGAGGTCGACATCCAGTACCGCGACCGGCTGGAGGCCTGCGGGCTGCGGTTTTCCGGCATGTCCCCCGACGGCCGGCTGCCCGAGATCGTCGAGGTCGAAGGCCACCCCTGGTTCATCGGCGTGCAGTTCCACCCGGAGCTGAAATCCAAGCCTTTTGCCCCGCATCCTCTGTTCGCCGACTTCATCCGCGCCGCGGTGGAGGTCAGCCGGCTGGTCTGATCCGCCGCGCCCGCCCCGCGCCATCGGGAAAATATCCCCCACAGATGCCGTAATTGATCCAACGCAAGGCGCGGCGCGCCGCGCGTGTTCCAGGGTCGGCCATGCCCTGCGGCGCACCACGGGATACCGTGTGGCGTTGCGCTGCCCCAGGAGCCCGCCATGCCCGAGGACACGATCCGGACCGCCGCACCCGCCGAAGCCGTCGCACCGCCCCCGCCGGCCACCGTGGCGCCCGACCCGGAGACGATCCGGGCGGCCTTCGAGTCGGGCCGCTACCCCTATCCCCGCCGCATGGGCCGCAAGCCCTACGAGGCGGAAAAGGCCCGGCTGCAGGCCGAGCTTCTGAAGGTGCAGATCTGGGCGCAGGAGACCGGGCAGCGCTTCGTCATCCTGTTCGAAGGCCGCGATGCCGCCGGCAAGGGCGGCACGATCAAGCGCTACACCGAACACCTCAACCCGCGCTTCGCCCGTGTCGTGGCGCTGAACAAGCCCACCGAGGAAGAGCGCGGGCAGTGGTATTTTCAGCGCTATGTCACCCACCTGCCCACGGCGGGCGAAATGGTGTTCTACGACCGCTCCTGGTACAATCGGGCCGGCGTCGAGCGGGTCATGGGCTTCTGCTCGCCCACCGAATACCTCGAATTCATGCGCCAGGCGCCCGAGTTCGAACGCATGCTCGTGCGCTCGGGCATCCGGCTCTACAAGTACTGGTTTTCCGTCACCCGCAAGGAACAGGGCCTGCGCTTCAAGGCGCGCGAGACCGACCCGCTCAAGCGCTGGAAGCTGAGCCCCATCGACCTCGCCTCGCTGGACAAGTGGGAGGACTATACCGAGGCGAAGGAGGCGATGTTCTTCTACACCGACACCGCCGACGCGCCCTGGACCATCGTCAAGTCCAACGACAAGAAGCGCGCGCGGCTGAACTGCATGCGCCATTTCCTGTCGAGCCTCGACTATCCCGGCAAGGACCCCTCGGTGGTGACCCCGCCCGACCCGCTGCTGGTGGGACAAGCCGGCCATGTGGTCCATTCCGCCGCCCGCATCCTGGGCGCAGCAATGTAGCGGAGCACCACCGCTTCCGGAGGGAGCCGCAGGCCACACCCGGGCGGCGCGAAGCGGTTGACTCGGCGGGCGCTTGCGTGCGCCCTTAAGCGCGAGGGTCTGACCGGAGGACGCCATGGACGCTATGGTCGCGCGGCCGACGCGCGGATTCGACCGCCGCGCCTTCGACGCGGCCTATGACAAGCTGATCCTCGGCCGGCGCTATGTGGAGTTCGAGGATTACTATCGCCGGTCACGCGGGCGCTATCGCGTGACGATGGAGAAGATCGCGGGCCTTGGCCTGCCGCCAGGTTCGACCCATCTCGACATCGGCGGGGGGCAGTTCGCGCTGCTGTCGCGGCAACTCCTCGGCTTCGAGGGGTTTTCCGGTGATGTGGTTGATACGGCGCGCCAAGACCTCGCGGCCGAGGGGCTGGGGCTGATGCAGATCGACCTCTTCCGCGGCGAATGGGAGGCCGCGGGGCCCTTCGACCTGATCACGCTCTGCGAGGTGATCGAGCATATCCCGAAACCGCCCTACCTCGTGCTCCGCGACCTCAAGACCCTGCTCAAGCCGGGCGGCGTCCTGCTGATGACCACGCCCAACGGCTACCGCATCCGCAACCTCCTCTACATGGTCGCCAACCGGCAGGTGCTCGGCGTCTACCGCTATCCCGAGCGGGCCGAGGGGCTGGGCCACCAGCACGAATACACTCTCTGGCAGATGGAGTGGCAACTGCGCGAGGCCGGGCTGGAGCCGCTGTTCGTCGAATACTACCAGCCGGGCTTCGCAGGCTTCTCGCTGAAGGCCAGCATCGCCCATGCGCTGACCGCCCCGTTCACCTTGGTGCCACATTTCCGCGCCGGGCTGGTGATGGCGGCGCGCGCCTAGCCGTCGGCGCGGATGCGGGCGTTCTCGGGGTCCCAGGGGCTGTCGGGGACGACCTCGGCGGGCCAGAGGCGGCCCTGCATCCTGACCTCCAGCCTGGTGCCCGGGGTGGCATGCTCGGGGGCGACATAGCCCATGCCGATGGACCGGCCGAAGGCGGTGGACCATCCCCCCGAGGTCAGCCGCCCGACGCGGGCACTGCCCGCATAAAGCGCCTCGCGCCCCCAGGGGTCGGCGTCCTCGGGGCCGTCGATCAGCAGGGTGACGCAGCGGGAGCGGATGCCGGTGGCCTGCATCTCGGCCTTGCCGAGGAAGTCCTTGGACAGGTCCACGAACCGGTCCAGCCCGGCCTCCAGTGGGGTGGCGTCGCGGCCCAGTTCGGTGCCGAAGGCGCGATAGGATTTTTCCTGCCGAAGCCAGTTCTGGGCGCGGGCGCCGACAAGCTTCAGGCCGAGCGGTTCTCCGGCCTCAAGCAGCTGGTCCAGAAGGTAATTCTGCATTTCGATGGGGTGGTGGAGCTCCCAGCCGAGCTCGCCGGTGTAGGCCACGCGCAGGCCGCGGACGGGGCACATCATCAGTTCGATGTCGCGCACCGACAGCCAGGGGAAGCGCTTGTTCGACAGGGCGGTGTCGGGGTCGCGGTCGCGGATCAGCGGGCGCAGCAGGTCGCGGGCGCGGGGGCCGGCCACGGCGAAGACGCCCCATTGGGTGGTGACGTCCTGGATCTCGATGTGGCCGAAGTCGGCGGCGCGATCCTCGGCGGCCTTGCGCAGGTAATCCGCGTCATAGGCCGTCCACGCCCCGGCTGAGATGAGGTAATACTCCTGCTCGGCCAGTCGCACGAGCGTGTATTCGCTGCGTACCGTGCCCACCGGGGTCAGCGCATAGGTCAGCCCCATACGCCCGACCTTGGGCAGGCGGTTGGTGGTGAACCAGTCCAGGAAGGCCGTGGCGCCAGGCCCGGCCACGCGGTGCTTGGCGAAGGCGGTGGCGTCGATCAGGCCCACCCCCTCGCGGAGCGCCTTGGCTTCGGCCGCAGCATACTCCCACCAGCCGCCGCGGCGGAAGCTGCGGGCGTCGTGGTCGAAGCTGTCGGGGGCATCCAGCGGGCCGAAATAGTTGGGCCGTTCCCAGCCGTTGACCTGGCCGAACTGCGCCCCGCGGGCGCGCATCCGGTCGTAGCACGGGGCGGTGCGCAGGGGGCGGCAGGCGGGACGCTCCTCGTCGGGGTGGTGCAGGATGAAGACGTGGTCGTAGGCCTCCTCGTTCTTGCGGGCGGCGTATTCGGTGGTCATCCAGTCGCCAAAACGGCGCGGGTCGAGGGAGGCCATGTCGATTTCGGACTCGCCCGCGGTCATCAGTTGGGCCAGGTAGTGGCCCGAGCCCCCTGCGGCGGTGATGCCGAAGGAAAAGCCCTCGGCCAGCCACATGTTGCGCAGGCCCGGGGCGGGGCCCAGCAGCGGATTACCATCTGGCGTGTAGCAGATGGGCCCGTTGTAGTCGTCCTTCAGGCCCACGCTCTCGGAGGAGGGCAGGCGGTGGATCATCGCCATGTATTCCTCCTCGATCCGTTCCAGATCGAGGGGGAAGAGGTCGGCGCGGAAGCTGTCCGGGACGTCATACAGGAACCGAGCCGGGGCGCCGCGCTCATAGGGGCCGAGGATCCAGCCGCCGCGCTCCTCGCGCACATACCATTTGGCGTCGGCGTCGCGCAGGACCGGGTGCTGGGGGTTGGACTTGCGCCATTCCACCAGCGCGGGGTCGGGTTCGGTGACGATGTACTGGTGCTCCACCGGGATGGCGGGGTTCTTGAGGCCCAGCAGCCGGGCGGTGCGCTGGGCGTGGTTGCCGGTGGCGGTGACGACATGCTCGGCGCGGATCTCGAAGGTGTCCTCGCCGGGGATGAGGTTGCCCCCCCGTTCGACCATGTGGCGGCCCGAGACAATCCACTCGGACCCGGTCCAGCGGTAGCTGTCCACCTGGGCCCGGCGCTGGATGGTGGCGCCGAGGTCGCGCGCGCCCTTGGCCATGGCCTGGGTGACGTCGGCGGGGTTGATGTAGCCGTCGGTGGGGTGGAAGAGCGCACCCACCAGATCCTCGGTGCGCACCAGCGGCCAGCGCTCGCGGATCTGCGCGGGTGTCAGGAACTCATGCTCGATACCCACCGTCTCGGCGGTGGTGGCATAAAGTTCGTATTCGTCCATCCGGGCGCGGGTCTGGGCCATGCGCAGGTTGCCCACGACATAGAAGCCGGGGTTGAGGCCGGTTTCCGCCTCCAACCCCTTGTAGAACTTCACCGAATAGTCGTGGATATGGCTGGTGGCGTAGCCCATGTTGAACAGTGGCAGCAGGCCCGCCGCATGCCAGGTGGAGCCCGAGGTCAGCTCGTCGCGCTCCAGCAGCAGCGTGTCCCAGCCCGCGCGGGCGAGGTGATAGGCGATGCCCGCGCCCACCGCTCCGCCGCCCACCACCACTGCGCGCACATGGGTCTTCATCGCTTGGCTCCCCTCGGCCCGGTCCCTCTGGGGCCCTGATGGCGCGGGGGAGGGGCCTGCGACGCCCCCGCGCCGACCCTTGGCGCGGGGAAAACGACATCGGCCGCGGGGGCCGCGATCAGCTCTTCTGGCAGTAGCTTTGCGCGCGGGTGAACTCGGCGATCCGCTCCCGCTTGGCGGCGTTGCGCAGCGGCGGCCAGTCGGCGGCCACCCCACCCCAGTTGCCGGGGCTGCCGGCCACGACACCGTCACGCTGCACCGCGGCCGCGGCGATGCGGGCCGCGCAGGAGAGATTCGTCGCCCCGTCGAACAGATCCGCCGGGCTGTCGATGTCGCAGCCGCGGAAGCGCGCGGTCTGCGGAAATATCTGCAGAAGCCCCCGGTACCGCCCGCCGGCCCCGGCGGCCCGCGGGTTCCAGGTGCTCTCGTACCGCGCCAGCCCCGAGAACAGGCCGACCCAGAACGCTTTGCGCTCCACGTCGCTGGCGGTGTTGTAGCCTGGGCAGAAGGTATCGATGTCTGCAAGCGGCGTCTCGATGAGCGGCCGGGCATGGGTGGCGATGGCGCCCATGGTCGACAGGGTCCAGTCGCGCGCCTCGGGGCGGTGATCCCACTGGGTGACCGGCACGGTTGGCGTGACCGCCCGCGTCGCCCGCTCGGTCAGGTCGGAGCAGCCCGCCATCAGTGTTCCGGCCGCAATCGCAGCCCCCAACGCAATGCGGCGCCCCACGCGGGTCCGGCGCGACAGCGGCAGATTGGTCATCCTGTTCATCCCTGAAGGTCGAACCACACTGGGCCCGCCCCCTGCCGATGCCCGGTGCGGGGGGGTCGGGCAACCCGTCCGATTCCGGGTGCGCGGGGGACTGCCGACGCCAGGGCGCGCCATCGGCGGAACCCCGCCGCCGCGCTTCGGGGGGGCGCGGCCTTGTCCGGCGCGGCCCGGTCGCCTAAAGCATTTCTTCACACAGGCGCCAGCCACCGCCCGGAGGGACCTCGATGCTCGACCTCGCCTTCACCCCGCCCAGCCCCAAGGTCATCGCCGGCGCGCGCGAGGACTGGGAACTGGTGATCGGCATGGAGGTGCACGCCCAGGTCTCGTCACAGGCCAAGCTGTTCTCCGGCGCCTCCACCGCCTTCGGGGCCGAGCCGAACTCCAACGTGTCCTTCGTGGATGCCGCAATGCCGGGCATGCTGCCGGTGCTCAACGAGTTTTGCATCGAACAGGCCGTGCGCACCGGGCTGGGGCTCAAGGCCGCGATCAACCTCCGCTCGGCCTTCGACCGGAAAAATTACTTCTACCCCGACCTGCCGCAGGGCTACCAGATCAGCCAACTCTATCACCCGCTGGTGGGCGAGGGCGAGGTGCGGGTGGACATGGGACCCGGCGTCGCCCGCATGGTCCGGATCGAGCGCATCCATGTCGAACAGGACGCGGGCAAGTCGATCCACGACATGGACCCCGCGCTGTCCTTCGTGGACCTCAACCGCACCGGGGTTGCCCTGATGGAGATCGTCAGCCGCCCCGACATCCGCGGCCCCGAGGAAGCCGCCGCCTATGTCACCAAGCTGCGCCAGATCCTGCGCTACCTCGGCACCTGCGACGGGAACATGCAGAACGGCAATCTGCGGGCCGACGTGAACGTCTCGATCTGCCGCCCCGGCGCCTATGAGAAGTTCCGCGAGACGGGGGACCCGAGCCACCTCGGCACCCGCTGCGAGATCAAGAACATGAACTCCATGCGGTTCATCCAGGCTGCGATCGAGTACGAGGCCCGGCGCCAGATCGCCATCGTCGAGGATGGCGGCGCGGTGGTGCAGGAAACCCGCCTCTACGACCCGAACCGGGGCGAGACCCGCTCCATGCGCTCCAAGGAAGAGGCGCATGACTACCGCTATTTCCCCTGCCCGGACCTCCTGCCGCTGGAGATCGAGCAGGCCTGGGTCGACGCCATCGCCGCCTCCCTGCCGGAACTGCCGGACGCCAAGAAGGCGCGATTCGTCACCGACTACGGCGTGACCGAATACGACGCCGACGTGCTGACCGCCGAACGGGACGCGGCCGACTTCTTCGAAGCCGTCGCCACCGGCCGCGACGGCAAGACCGCCGCCAACTGGGTCATCAACGAACTGTTCGGCCGGCTGAACAAGGAAGGCCTCGGCATCGCCGACAGCCCCGTCTCGGCCGCCCAGCTCGGCGGCCTGATCGACCTGATCGCCAGCGGTGACATCTCGGGCAAGATCGCCAAGGACGTGTTCGAGATCCTCTGGGCCGAGGGCGGCGACCCCGCCGCCATCGTCGAAGCGCGCGGCCTGCGCCAGGTCACCGACACCGCCGCCATCGAGGCCGCCGTCGACGCCGTCATCGCCGCCAACCCCGCCCAGGTGGAAAAGGCCAAGGCGAACCCCAAACTCGCCGGCTGGTTCGTCGGCCAGGTGATGAAGGCCACCGGCGGCAAGGCCAACCCGCAAGCGGTCAACGCGATCGTCGCTGCCAGGCTGGGCTGCTGACCCGGCGTGACTGCTCGATGTCCGGCCCAGACAGCAGAATGGCGGCCACTTGGGCCGCCATTCTCCTTTCCAGCGGATCTGGCTAGATCCGGATCAGGACTTCGCTTCGCGCCGACGACGCAGCGCGGCGACACCACCGAGCGCGCCCATCCCCGTCAGCAGCAGCAGCGCCGGCGCCGGCAGCGGGATTGGTGTGGTCGTCAGGTTGGCGAATTCGAACGCGTTCTGGCCCGAGGAGAAGATGAGCCGGTCGAAGGTCACGCCGGTGATCGTCACCAAATTGGCACCCTCGGCATCCGGGGGCTGCACTTGAGCCCCATTGATCGTGGTGGTTGAGCCCCCGCCTTGCAGGATCAGTTCCAGATCGTTGTGGTTGTCAGGCGACCCCCAGACGAACGACAGGCCGGTCTGCAGGATGTCGAAATCGTATGTTGCGGACGAGCCACCGCTGACGGAGGTGTAACGCCCGTCCGCGAAGAAGATCGTCCCTTCCCAGGGCGAGCGCCGGACATTATCAATGCTCCCGGTCACGTTCTCGAACACTGAGCCCGTCGTGTCATCCGCAAAGGGATTTGCGAAGACTTCCCCCGGCGTGGTGTCGGTCAC
>SKMM01000101.1 GCA_007121055.1 Paracoccaceae bacterium
CTGCGTCTCTCGCCACGGCCCGGCCGACATGATCGACAGCCTGCCGCCGAAGCCCGACCACCGAACACCCGACGACCGCCCTTATCCCGTGCGAGGAGACCTCAGAATGGCCCGCTCCGACACGCCGTCCTCCGCCGACAGGGCGCCCGTCGATCCGTCCATGCCGATGGCCGGCGCGCCGCGGGCCGAGATCCCCGACAGCCTCAAGCCCGGCGGGTTCGCGCAGCGCGGGCTGATCCTCGTGGCGCTGACGGCCATCGGGATCGCGATGTCGCTGTTCCAGCTGTATTCGGCCGGCATCCAGACCTTCGGGCTGTTCTACCAGCGCTCCATCCACCTCAGCTTCGTGCTGGTGCTGGCGTTCCTGGTCTTTCCCGTCTTCGGCCGGCGCGACGGGGGGCTGGGGCTGGCGGGCGACGCGGCCTTCCTGGCGGCGGCCATCGCGATGGGCTGGGTGGCGGCGACGCAATCGGCCTGGGTGGCCGGGCTGGTGGACGGGCGGCTGCTCTGGATCTTGGGCGCGATGGCCGCGCTGGGGGTGCTGGGCGCCTGGGCCGGGCGGCAGCGGGCGCCGGGGCTGCGGGCGGCGTCGGATGCGCTGGGCCGGGGGATCGATGCGGTCTGTCTGGCGGCGGCCTTCATGGCCGGCTGGTATCTGGCGGCGAACCTCGACGAGATCATCGCGCGCACGGGCCGCTGGAACCGCACCGACGTCGTGATGGGCACCATTGCCATCATCACCCTGCTGGAGGCGAGCCGGCGGGCGGTGGGCCTCGGGCTGACCGTCATCGGCGCGATCTTCGTGGCCTACGCCTTTGCCGGCCCCCGCGGCCTGCTGCCGGGTCTGGGCGAGTGGCTGCCCGGCATCCTCGGCCACCGTGGCTATACCGAGATGCGCGTGGTCGGTCAGCTTTACCTCGGGCAGGAGGGCATCTTCGGGCTGCCGCTGGGGATCGCTGCCACCTTCGTGTTCATGTTCGTGCTGTTCGGCGCGTTTCTGGAGGTCACCGGGGCGGGCAAGTTCTTCATCGACCTCGCCTTTGCCGCCGCGGGCCGCAAACCCGGGGGGCCTGCGAAGGCCGCGGTGATCGCCTCGGCGGGCATGGGCTCGATCTCGGGCTCGGCCATCGCCAATGTGGTCACCACCGGCGCCTTCACCATCCCGCTGATGAAACGCCTGGGCTACAAGCCCGCCCAGGCCGGCGGGATCGAGGCCGCGGCCTCCACCGGCGGGCAGATCACGCCCCCCCTGATGGGCGCGGGCGCCTTCCTGATGGCCGAATTCACCGGCGTGCCGTACATCGAGATCGTCGGCGTCTCGATCTTCCCCGCGATCCTCTACCTCGGCACCGTCTATCTGTTCGTCCACATCGCGGCGATGAAGGCGGGGATGAAGGGCCTGCCCTCGGCCGAGCTGCCGGTGGTGCGCAAGGTGATGGCGGCGGGCTGGCAGTTCCTGGTGCCGCTGGCGGTGCTGCTGTGGCTGCTGGTCGAGGGCTATTCGCCCATGCGCGTGGGCTTCTGGGCCATCGTGTCGGTGGTGGCGGTGGCGGCGCTGCGGGCGCTGGTGGTGCTGGCGGTGATCGAGCCGCGCCGGGGCAATCCCCTGACCGCCGAGCGGTTCGCGCTCGCGTGCTGGGCCGGGGTCAAGGTGCTGGGCCGGGCCATGGCGCTGGGGGCGCGCAACGCGGTGGCGGTGTCGATCGCCTGCGCCACCGCGGGGATCATCGTGGGGGTGGTGGGGCTGACCGGGCTCGGGCTGCAGTTCTCCTCGATGATGGTGGCGCTGTCGGGGGGCAATCTGGTGCTGGCGCTCTTTCTGGTGCTCATCGCCTCGCTGATCCTCGGCCTGGGGCTGCCGGTGACGGCGGCCTACATTGTCCTCATCGTGCTGGTGGGCCCTGCGCTGCAGACCGAGTTCGGCATCCCGCTGCTGATCGCCCATCTGGTGGTGTTCTGGTATTCGCAGGATTCGAACGTGACACCCCCCGTGGCGCTGGCGGGCTTTGCCGGGGCGGCGGTGGCCGGGGCGAAGCCCATGGCGACCTCGCTGCAGGCCTGGAAATACGCCAAGGGGCTGTACCTCATCCCGCTGTTCATGGTGTTCAACCCCGAGATCATCCTCGGCGGGCCGCTGCCCGTGCTGCTCTGGACCGGCGCCATCGCGGTGCTGGCGCTGGCGGCCTTTGCCGCAAGCATCGAGGGCTGGCTGTTCGGCCCCATGGACCCGGTCTCGCGGCTTCTGGTGATCCCGGCCACGGTGGCCATCTTCTGGCCCGACCCGCGGGTCGAGATGGCCGGGACCGCGACGCTGGTGGCTGTGCTGGCGCTGAACTGGTGGCTGGCGCGCCGCCGCCGGCTTGCGCCGGAGAGCTGACCCGTCCTGCCCCGGCGACAGGGCCGCCGCGATGTGTTAAGATTGATGTTTGGGCGGCGTGCCGCCGCCGCGACGCGAGAGGCCTCGCCATGCTCGCCAGCCTCGCCTATGTCAGCCTGTCCCGGATCCCGGCCTGGTCGCCCGAGATGCTGGAGCTTGCGCGCAGCTGCCTTGTGCGCAACCCCGCGCTGGGCATCACCGGGGCGCTCTATTTCGACGGGGTGCAGTTCTATCAGGTGCTGGAGGGCTCGGAGGACGCGGTCGCCGAACTCTATGCCACGATCCGGGCCGACCCGCGCCACTGCGCGGTGCAGACGCTGTGGGATGGCCCCATCACGCGCCGCCGCTTCGGGGCCTGGGCGATGAAGTTCGTCGACGGCAGCGGCCGGGCCCAGCGCCTGCGCAGCCGATTCGATTACGAGCAGGTCCTGGCCGCCGGCCCAGACCAGCGCGACCGTCTGCAGAGCCTGGCGCGGGCCTGAGGGCGGGAGGCCCGCCCGAGATCTTGCCGCTCTGCGGGGCAGGACCTGATCGACCTCGACGGACGGGGCGGGTGGCTGAACTGCGGTGCCCGCCCGCGTTGAGGGCGTCGGCGGTACTGCGCGCTCCCGCCGCGCGCAAGGAGCGCCGCCACCGGCCCGAGCCCGATTGCCCGACCCGGTGATGAGGTCCGGTCCCCTCCGAAGGCATGGGGCGGGCGACCGGGCCGCGGCCGGAGGCCGGACCCGTCATCGCGCCGCCCCTCCCCGCTGTCCGGTGCCCCTGTGCCCTGACGGGTGGCTTCGCCGTGCCCTTGCGAGCGCGTCTCTGCGCCATGTCGGCGCGCCGCGCCCTGCGGGACATCATGATTTCACCATGGTTCCATGACGAAGCGGTCAGGATCGGCGGGGGCTCGCCCGGTTACGCTGGCGGCATTGATCCAAGGCCCGTTGGAGTGTCCCGGCATGATCCTGCACGCGCCCGCGTCCGGTGGCCTCGCCGCGCTCTCACCTCGCTGCGCCGTCGCTGCGCCGGATCGGGCCGGGGGCGACGGCGCGGCGGCGGTGCGGGGCGTGGCC